>JAITWP010000038.1 GCA_031285365.1 Azoarcus sp. | reverse complement strand
CTGACGGTTGAGGACGGCCTCGCGGCAGATGATGGATGTCTCGATGTTCTCGATGCTGGATGTGCTCGCGATGGGCGGTTCCTGGGCTAAGGGTGGTTCCTGCGGTAAGTGAGTTTCCGGGGGAGATGTGTTGGGATTTGCGCTTACGCTGGCAAGGGTGTCAGCATGCGCATCGCTTTTTTCGAGCGGTGGCGGACGGCGAAACAGACGGCGGAACAGGCTCGTCAGCATGTCGGATACCTGTGGGAACACGACCGGATTATAGGTTCATATGGTTGCAACAAACACGGCACAGACACAGGAATGCCGGTAATTGTTCCTGTGTATCAATCGGCAACCGGCGGCATTCCGGCGCGACGGCGGATGCTGTCGAGGTAGGCGGCTCCGTCGGGCGAGCCTTTATCACGCATCGCCTTGAACATCGTTTCTCCCAGACATTCGAGGACGTCGTGCATGGCGTTGTGGCGGCCCCGTGTCCTGCGGAGCGCCTCGAAAGCGGTCCGGATGCCAGGAGGCTGGTCGATCGAGAGTTGTTCTTCGATGGCAAGATGCAGCGACAGGTGCAAAAAGGGATTGATTTGCCCGTCTTCGGGGGGGAATGCCCGTTCCATGACGTTTGGATCGATGAGCAGAGAGTGGTATTCGGGGTGTTCCAGCACGATGCCCGCGGCGACGGTTTCGAGCGCCGTAAGAACTTCCTGGGCCTGGTTCTTGCGCCAGGCTTCGATGAAAAATTCTCGAACTTGTTCGCGGGTGGGGTTGAACATGCGTGGGGTGCGTTGGGGAAGAGCGTTTGCAGCGAAAGCCGTGTTTTAGAGATTCAGCCTGTTTTGTCCTGCCAATTGCATAGATCGTACACGCAACAGACCGGACATTGTATTTTTTTTGCAGTGCACACATAGCGGCCGTGCAGTATTAGCCAGTGATGGGCATCGAGCAGGTAGTCGATGGGCACGACCTTCATGAGAGCGGCTTCGACTTCCTCGACGTCCTTGCCGGGCGCAAGTCCCGTGCGATTGGCGACCCGAAAGACGTGCCTGTCGACAGCCATGACCGGCTGGCGAAAGGCGGTATTGAGCACGACGTTGGCGGTTTTGCGTCCTACGCCGGGCAGGGCTTCGAGCGCGGCGCGGTCGGATGGAACTTCGCCCGCGTGCCGCTCGATCAGCAGCCGGGAGAGTTCGATGACGTTTTTCGACTTGGCGCGGTAAAAACCGATGGTCTTGATACATTCGGCCAGTCGTTCCTCTCCCAGCGCAAGCATTGCCTGCGGCGTCGGGGCCAGTGGAAACAGGCGGCGGGTGGCCAGGTTGACGCCCTTGTCGGTGGTTTGCGCCGAGAGCACGACCGCGACGAGAAGCTGGTAGGGGCTGCCGTATTCGAGTTCAGTGCGCGGCTCCGGGGTGCGCTCTGCCAGACGGCGAAAGAATTCGTGTATCGCTTCCGGTTTCATGGTCATTCTCAGGCAGCGGGAGTTGAAGCCGGGGCCGGTTTGTCACGCGCCGCACGGCGGGCATTGACCGCGTTGAAACCGGCAATCAGGAACGCAAGGATGAAAAACGCGCCGGGTGGCAGGCTGACGAGCAGGAAGCCGGGATAGTCGTCGCCAAAAACGCTGATTGACGTGAGGTTGGGGAAAATCATCTCGATGCCGGAAAAGAGCGTCCCGTTGCCAATCAGTTCGCGCAACGCGCCAAGCAGCGCCAGCACCCAGACCAGGCCAAACCCCATCGCAATGCCGTCCACGGTTGAAGCCAGCACGCCGTTCCTGGCGGCGTAGGCTTCGGCGCGGGCGAGCACGATGCAATTGGTGGTGATGAGCGGAATGAAGATGCCGAGCACCAGGTACAGGCTGTGAAAATAGGCGTTGAATGCCAGATCGAGCACCGTCACCAGCGCCGCAATGATGAGGATGAACACGGGAATGCGAATTTCATAGGCAATCCAGCGCCGCAGCCCGGAAATGGCCAGATTCGAGAGGGCCATTACCATGACGGTGGCCAACCCCAGGCTGACGGCGTTGACCATGTTGGTGCTGATGGCAAGGATTGGACACAGGCCGAGAATCTGGGCCAGGCCCGGATTCTGTCGCCACAGTCCGTTGCGGATGCTTTCCCGTAGGCGTCCACTTCCACTCATCGCTTATTCCTTTTGTTCCGCGTTGAAGCGGGCGCCTGTCGGGGCGGCGAAAAGCGCCTCGCGGTGCTTGTTGACCCAGGCGGCGGCGCGACCCACTGCGCGCGTGACGGCACGGGCGCTGACCGTTGCGCCGGTGAGGTAATCGAAGCTGCCGCCGTCCTTCTTCACCTCCCAGCGCGTGCTGGCGGCGTCCGCTTTCGAGAACTGGCTGATCCAGGGTTTTTCCTTGTTTCGATCTTTCGCCGGATCGATGTAGTCGCCCAGACCCGGCGTTTCCTGGTGCGCGGCCACCCGCACGCTACCGATGCGGCCTTCGTTGTCCAGCGAGGCGACGAGATCGATGCGTCCGCCGTAGCCGTCCGGCGCATAGGTCTCGAACACCAGGGCCACGGGTGCGTTGCCGTTGCGGGCGCGCCAGACTTTACCGACCCGGCTCCTGCCGCTGCCTTCGACTTCGATCACGTCGGCGAGCAGGGCATTGTCGTAATGCAGACCCGGCAGTGTTTCGTCGATCAGAAGCATCTGCTTCTGTTCAGCGGCGGTACGGATGCGGTCGCGCGTCACCCCATGGGTGAACGCCATCAAGGAAGTGAAGGCCAGCGTGAAGGCGAACAGGCCGAAGGCCGAAACCAGCGCACTGCGCAACGCAGGCGACAACCCCGCGAGCAAGGTCGGGCAGGAGGAAGAGGACGACTCGGTGCGCGCGGGATCGGGAGACGTCATGGCCGAGTGTCCTTGCGCTGGCCGACGGGCGCAGGCTGGGTTGCGTGGTTGATGAGCGGGACGCAGATGTTCATCAGCAGCACGGCAAAGGCGATACCGTCGGGGTACATGCCAAAAGTGCGGATGATCCAGGTGATGATTCCGACTCCGGCGGCGAAAATGAATTTGCCGAGTGGGGAGCTTGGCCCCGTCACCGGATCGGTGACGATGAAGAAGGTGGCGAGCATTGCTCCGCCGCTGGCAAGATGAAAGAGCGGGGAGGGAAAACTGTCTGGCGCGGCAAACCATGCCACACCTGCCGAGAGTCCCATGCCAACGATGAAGCCGAGCGGCAAATGCCAGGTAATGACACGGCGCGCGAGCAGAAAGATGCCGCCGACGAGATAGCCCGCTGCGATCCATTCCCATCCCCGTCCGCCCGCAAAACCGAAAGTTCCGGAAGAGAGGATGGTGTGGACATCGCTCTGATTGCGCAATCCGGTGCGCATGGCATCCAGGGCGGTTGCGCCGGTGATGCCGTCGATTTCCCGGCTGCCGCCGAGGATCAGGTTCAACTGGGTGGCAAAATCGAGACCGTCGATGGAGGGCCATTGCGACATCAGCGCCGGACAGGCGACGATCATGGCGCAATAGGCGGCCATTGCCGGGTTGAACGGGTTTTGCCCGATGCCGCCGTACAGATGCTTGGCCCCGACGATGGCGATCAGCACGGCGACTACGGTGAGCCACCAGGGGGCGATGGAAGGCAGGATGAGCGCGACGAGCCACGCCGTGACAACCGCTGAACCGTCGCCAAGCGTGATCAGAAGCGGACGTTCGCGCAACCGGAGTACCAGCGCCTCGGAAGCCAGGGCCGTCGCGGTGGCAATGGCGAGATTGACCAGGATGCCCGCGCCGACCTGCCACACATAGGCGGCGATGCCGGGCAGCAGCGCCACCAGCACGGTCATCATCACGCGCTGCACACTGGCGGGTTGTCGAATATGTGGAGAAGTCATGTTTGCGGGTCGTTCAAGGGCGTGGTCATTCGCTCCACGGCGGCGGCGATCAGCGCGGAGTCGCTCCTGGCGCGGGTTTCGGCGGCCCTGGCGGCCAGACGCGCGGCCTTCTCGGTTTTTTCGCGCTCCAGCCGGAGGCTGCGAAATTCAAACCGCGTCCTGGCCTGATCGGCCGCTTTCCGTTCTTCGTTCCGGGCGCGGATTTCGCTTTTGACGAAACGGAAGTAATCGACGAGCGGAATCTGGGCCGGACACACGTAGGCGCAGCAGCCACATTCCATGCAACTGAAAATACGATGATGTTCGGCGCCGTCGAGATTTTTTGCGCGGCTGGCCCAGTACAGCTCGAACGGCTGCAATCCGTTTGGGCAGGCGCTCACGCAATTGGCGCAACGGATGCAGGGCTGTTCGGGCAGCGGCGGCGAGAAAAGTTCGTTTGATGCGGCGATCAGGCAATTGCAGCCCTTGGTGACCGGCGCTTCGAGACTGGGCAGGGTGAAACCCATCATCGGCCCGCCCATCAGGACGCGGTTCGTGTCGGGCTTGACCCCGCAGAACGCGAGCAGGTCGGCAATCGGCATGCCGAGGGGCG
>JAITWP010000267.1 GCA_031285365.1 Azoarcus sp. | reverse complement strand
AACGCTGTATTCCACTCAAAATCGCATCGGCCATCTTTTCCTGTAAGCGTTGTCGTTCAAACGGGCTTCTTCTTCCGGGTTGCTGATGAACGCAGTTTCCACCAGGATCGAAGGAATGTCGGGCGCCTTGAGCACCGCGAAACCCGCCTGCTCCACCTGGGGTTTGTGCAAGGTATTGACGTTGCCCAGTGCGGCGAGTACCGCACGGCCCAGCTTGATGCTGTCGTTGATGGTGGCCGTTTGCGACAGATCGAGCAGGGTGCGGGCAATGTGGCTGTCCTGTTTGGCAAGGTTGACGCCGCCGATCAGGTCGGAATCGTTTTCTTTCTGCGCCAGCCAACGCGCCGTCGAAGACGTGGCACCCTTTTCCGAGAGCACGAATACCGAACTGCCGCGCGCTTCGGGGCGTATGTAGGCGTCGGCGTGTATCGAGACGAAAAGATCGGCCTGCACCCTTCGCGCGCGTGCCACTCGTTGCGCCAGCGGAACGAAGTAATCGGCGTCGCGTGTCAGCATTGCGCGCATAGCGGGGGTTTCGTCGTTCTTGCGCTTCAGGCGGCGGGCGATGCTCAAGTTCACGTTTTTTTCGTAACTGCCGCCCCGCCCTATTGCGCCGGGATCTTCGCCGCCATGACCGGGGTCGAGCGCAACCGTGTAAAGGCGTTTCGTTTTCGGCGAGTCGCGCTGAACCGTGCTCGGGGCAGAGGGTTTGCCGGAAGGAGGGGGGGCAGCGGGAGGAGGAGCGGAAGCGGGAGGTGAAGGCGGTTTGTTTTGGGCGGACGCATCCGAAGATGCCATGAGAGCGGCGATGGGGTCTTCCGGCTCGGGGTGTTCGCCCGCTGCCGCAGCCATGGGCGATGATTTCTGGATCAACGCCAATAACGGATCGGGCGGCACCAGAGGATAAAGGTCGATCACCAGGCGATGGCCGTAATTGCCCACCGGGTCGAGGGTGAAAAGCTGAGGGGTGATCTCTTCTTTCAGATCGACTACCAGACGCACCACGCCGGGGCGGTTCTGGGCCGCGCGGATCAACTGGATATACGGGTCGCTGTCGAGCACCTTGCCGAAAATGTTGACCAGCACACTTTCCAGATCGACCCTTTCCATGTCGACGACCAGACGGTGCGGGTCTTTCAACAGCATGTATTTGAAGGGCAGCTTATGGCGGCTCTCGAAGGTGATGCGGGAGTACTCATCCGCCGGCCATACTCTCAGCGCCAGCAGGCTGTTGTCGTTGGGCGTGGCTCCCACCCGGCTTGCGAGCAGGATGAGGGCCGCGCCGCCTGTGACTTTCAGCAGCGCACGGCGACCGGGACTCGGGAAATTGCCCTCTCCCTCACCTGAACCGGTTTCCTCTAGCTCGTCAGTCGTGTTGCGCATGTTCGTCCAGTTTCCGTTTTTGCCCGAATCTCGCACCATCGGCCTCCATCCCTGGGCGTGAGCGTGATGACGAGATCAGGCGAAGCCAGATAGGGAACCGCCTGGTGCGGCCACTCCACGAGACAGACGCCTGCGCCGGAAAAATATTCGTCGAGTCCAGCGTCCAGAAATTCTTCGGGAGTTGTCAAACGATAAAAATCAAAATGATACAAGCTTATTTTAGAAATTACATAAGGTTCGATCAAGGGGTAAGTCGGGCTTTTTACCGTTCCGGCATGGCCCAGGGCTTTCAGAATTCCGCGAACCAGTGTGGTCTTTCCGCACCCCAGATCCCCTTCCAGCCAGATAATCAACCCCGGCACGAGTCCCCCGGACTCAGCCAGCCGCGCGCCCAGCGCCAGCGTAGCCGTCTCATCGGCAAGCTGCATACTTGCGACGAGGTCTTTATCATCCGGGCAATGAGTGAAATCGAACATTCGGGTCATCCTGTACAACGTGATGCCAACGCGCATGCGAGTCTGGCCGCGCTGGTTGTTGCCATTCGGCAGTGGGCAGCCGAACTGGGTTTTTCGGCGTTGACCATCGGGAAAGCCGAATTGCGCCCTGATGCGGGCGAAAGGCTGCGAGGCTGGCTCGATGCCGGTTGTCACGGCGACATGCATTATATGGCGCGGCATGCTTTCGTGCGGACGCATCCCGCCGAGTTGATGCCAAATGTCTCAAGAGTGATTTCCGCGCGCATGCACTACTGGCCGGACGCGGCCCCTGCCACCGAGGTGCTTGGAAACGGGGCGCTTGCCTACGTTTCTCGCTATGCCCTGGGGCGCGATTACCACAAGATCGTGCGCACCCGCCTGCAAAAACTGGCCGAACGCATCACCCAGGCTGTTCCCGCCAGTACCCGAGTCTTTGTCGATTCCGCCCCTGTGCTCGAAAAAGAATTCGCTCAACGCTCCGGCCTTGGCTGGCGCGGCAAGCACACCCTGCTGGTTGCGCGCGACCCTGGCTCGCCGGTCTCGTCGGGTTCCTGTTTTTTCATTGGCGAGATATTCATTGATCTCCCGTTGCCCGTCGATGCGCCTGTTTCCAGTCACTGCGGGCGCTGCACGGCTTGCCTGACTGCCTGTCCGACCGGCGCGATCGTCGCACCTTACCGGCTCGATGCCCGGCGCTGCATTTCCTATCTGACGATCGAGCATTCCGGCCCCATTCCCGAGCTGCTGCGTCCACACATCGGCAATCGCATCTATGGATGCGACGATTGTCAGCTTGTCTGCCGGTGGCATCGCTACGTTCCACAAAGCGTGGAAAAGGATTTTGCCGTCCGTAACGGGCTGGATCGTGCTTGTCTCGTCAGCCTTTTCGCCTGGAGCGAGGCCGAATTTCTTCAACGGACTGCCGGAAGCCCCATTCGCCGGATCGGTCATGAACGCTGGTTGCGCAATATCGCGGTGGCGTTGGGGAATGCGCCCCACAGCCCGGAACGGGTTGCCGCACTACGGGCGCGGGAAGAGGATTCTTCGGCGCTCGTGCGGGAGCACGTGCACTGGGCGTTGAGGCGGCAGGGGGTTTGAATCTTTCTTGAAAAAGTGCCGAAAAATAGAG
>JAITWP010000253.1 GCA_031285365.1 Azoarcus sp. | reverse complement strand
GGTAAAACCTACTATAACGGCCATGACGCCTTTGGCGACCTGACTGAAGCCAAAGACCCCCTGGGCAACGCCACCCGGTTCTTGCGCGACACCCGCAACAACCCCATCGCCCTCACCGACCCGCGCGGCAACGCCACCCGTTTTGCCTATGACCGGCGCGATCTCCTCATCACCTCCACCGACCCCTTGTGCAACATCACCACCTATACCTACGACGACAACGAGCGTCTCGTGGAAATCCGCCAGGCCAACGGCCAGCGTGTTGTCTACACATGGGACGACGCCGGTCGCATCACCCGACACCGAGCCTGTCCGAATAAACTTGTTCACAATCATTAAAATCCGTCTGGAAGTCGACAAGATTCGCTACCACAGTGGTCAGGAAGACGAAGTGATCATTACCGGTCGCGGCTCGGAGAAAACAGTCAATCTCTCCGAGACAGCCTATCTTGGCGAAGTGACGGCGGTTGAACCGATCAGATCCTTCGGCGATCAGGACATCCTCATCACTGGTCGCGCGCTCGACCGGGGAACGATGACGCCGCTTGGCGGCTCGCGCCTGAAACTTGTCTTCAACCAGCAAGGCTTCGAGCGCGTCGTTGAAGTGACCGCTGACAGCGCCGGACAATTCGTTCACAGCTTCAAACCGACGCTCTCTGACGCCGGACTCTACCAGGTTGCCGTCATTCACCCCGAGATGACCGGCCGGCCGGCGCAAAAAGCCTTCACCATCAACCGCATTTGTCGTTCTATGTTATAACCATCACATGAAATGTAAAAAACGACAGAAGGGCAAGCATAGGCGAGTAGTGTTGCAGGCAATGTGATAGCAGGCGGTCAGGTCGATAGGTAAGAGACGGGATGCGGCTAGCATTGTGGTGGCTTTTTTTGGGGGGGGCAATGCGCATGGCGTTTTCCCCTGTCGCCAATGACGGTCAGAGACGAACGCCGATGCAGTTCAAGTTTGATTTTGGGCTGCGGACGTTTTCCCTGATTGCCGCTCCGATTGAGTGGAATTCGGCAGTATCATATAATGACAATATTTTACAAAATGTTTGTAAATCAATGCTGCCCTTTTTTCTTTCAATGGGCGACGAACAGCCGCCGAGATATTGGTTCTGAACGATCACATATGGGAAGTGATTGCCAGTCAAGCGCCCGTATCGCAACTAAAATCGTACGCTACGTAAGCTGGTCCCCCCTGCAACAAGTCGCCCTGGTCTGGGCCGCCGAAGGGGAAACGGCGCTGTTCGAGGTATTGTGTGTGGTCAGGTGAGTCCTTGTTGCTGGTAGTCATTGGCAATCGGCACGTCGAAGCGGGTATCTGGCGTCGTCGCGCCTGGCGGGAAGACAGCATATGCCGTATTGCCATCGCCGAACCCGGCAGAGAGGTTGCGCTCGAACAAGCGCTGACCTCGCTGGTGGCGCAATACAAAGCCCAATACGCAACACTGTTCAGAAAAAAACGCGGAGGAAGCTGCAAAATTCGTATCTTGTTGGCCAATACTTGGCTCGATGGCTTGTCTTTGCCGTGGAATCCCCGGGCCGTATCGGGTAGCGCGTTAGCGGCGCACGCCCGCAATACCTTGGCAGCGGCCGGAATCAACTTGATCAATGGCGATGTTGTTCGAGTCGAAGCGGGACGTTATCGACAACCGCGCTGGGCAGTCGTCTATCGCGCCTTCCTGCTGCAAACATTGACCCGGTTCGTTGCCAGACTGGATGCCGCCTTGGAATCGATAGCGCCCTTGAGCATCGCGGCCATCCATACCGTTGGCAAAAAGTCCTCTGATAGCCCTGTATTGGCGCTGGTTGACGAAACGGAAATTTCGCTCTGGTATTGCCCGGACGAGACTTCGCATTTTCTACTGGCGAGCGCTCCAATGAATGGGCCACAAGATGGCCAACTCCTCAACATCCTGTGGCGCAGAGTGCGTCTGCGTGACCCGCGCATGAACAACATCGCCCAATTGCAGGTTCTTGAACTGACCAAGCAACATCAGGGCAGCCGCCAGGAGGCTCAAGGCCAAGTGCGCGTCCATCTGCCGCGCCGGGCTGCTGACGATACGCTGAACCCCATGCTCCAGATCGCAGGATTGTCTTGTCAAAAGATTATTGAACTCGATGCCATACAACGTTACCCACGGCCCGGTATCGGGATGTTGCTGGCGCTTGTCCTCTGCCTTGGGATAGCTGTCTGGTTGATCTTCCAGGCCATTGGCGCGGCAAGCGTTGAGGCGGATATTGGAAGCAGGCTGGAAACCCGAACACAGGCAGCGAGACCGAAGCCAGCCCCGATTTGGAGCAAGGCGGATTTGCAGCGAATCCAGGCGGTCAACGTGGCAATTCGGGAGCTAAATCTGCCTGTTTCCACCCTATTACAAGCCATTCAACCCCCCGAAGACATCCGTGTCGCGATCCTTGGCGTGGAGTTTGCTCCTGGCCGCCGTAGTGACGACATCCCGCTCCTCAAACTCACTGCGGAATCGCCAACGGGTGAAGAGATGGCGCGCTACACTGCATTTCTCGCCGGCCGCCAGCCTTTGGTGGATGCCTATCTCGTCAGCCACG
>JAITWP010000194.1 GCA_031285365.1 Azoarcus sp. | reverse complement strand
CCACGGCAGCAAGCGGCCTTGCCAGCGCCCGGGCGTTTTCTGCCATGGATGTGGCGGATGTGTGCGAAGAATTGACGGCTCAGGTGAAAGCATGAAGCACAAAGTCAGCAATATTCACTTCGTGGGCATCGGTGGTTCGGGCATGAGCGGCATTGCCGAAGTGCTCGCCAATCTCGGCTACCAGATTTCCGGTTCCGATCTCATGGCTTCCGCCGTGACCGAGCGCCTGAAGGGACAGGGTATCCGCATCGCTGTCGGGCATGTGGCGGAGAACATTGCCGGGGCGCACGCGGTAGTGGTGTCCACGGCAGTCAAGGAAGACAACCCGGAAGTACTGGCCGCGCATCTGGCCGGTGTTCCCGTGGTTCCGCGCGCGCAGATGCTTGCCGAGTTGATGCGTCTGAAACGGGGCATTGCCATTGCCGGTACGCACGGCAAGACCACGACGACGAGTCTGGTGGCCAGTATCCTCGGCGAAGCCGGTCTCGACCCGACCTTCGTGATCGGTGGACGGCTCAACGCAGTGGGCGCGAATGCCCGCTTGGGAACGGGAGATTTTCTGGTCGCGGAAGCGGATGAGTCGGACGCCTCGTTCATGTATCTCACCCCGGTGGTTTCAGTGGTCACCAATATCGATGCTGACCACATGGAAACCTATGGGCACGATTTCAACCGGTTGAAACAGACGTTTGTAGACTTCCTCAACCGCCTGCCGTTCTACGGCGTGGCGGTACTTTGCCAGGATGACCCGCATGTGTGCGAAATCCTGCCGCATGTCTCGAAGCAGGTGGTGCGTTACGGTCTTTCGCCAGATGCTGATATTTATGCCGAAAACATTCGTGCCGAGGCGGGACGCATGGTTTTCGACGTGATCAGACGCGATGCCGAGCGCCTGCCCATTACGCTGAACGCGCCGGGCGTGCATAACGTCCTGAATGCACTTGCCGCTATTGGTGTGGCGGCTGAAGTGCAGGCGCCGGACGAGGCTGTTGTCAAGGCGCTGGCAGAATTCAAGGGCGTGGGACGGCGTTTCCAGCGATATGGCGAAGTCGCTTTGCGCCAGGGCGGCAGTTTTACCCTCGTCGACGACTACGGCCATCACCCGGTGGAGATGGCGGCCACGCTGGCTGCCGCCCGGGGTGCGTTTCCCGGTCGCAGGCTGGTGCTGGCCTTCCAGCCGCATCGCTATACCCGCACGCGCGATTGTTTCGAGGATTTCGTGAAAGTGCTCTCCAGTGTCGACGTGCTTTTGCTGGCCGACGTCTACGCGGCGGGGGAAGCGCCCATCGTCGCTGCCGATGCTCGCTCGCTGGCGCGCGCGCTCAGGGTGGCGGGCAAGGTGGAGCCGGTATTCGTCGAGAACATCGCCGACATGCCGTTGCGTGTTACGGAAATCGCGAACGATGGCGACGTGGTGCTGGTGATGGGCGCGGGATCCATCGGAAGGGTTCCTCAAAAAATCGTTCAATTCCGGAAGGATGAGTGACATGGGACAGGATTTCGGCAGGGTTGCGGTCTTGATGGGAGGCGCTTCCGGCGAACGCGAGGTGTCCCTGATGAGCGGCGGCGGCGTGCTGGCAGCCCTGAAGAGCCAGGGAGTCGACGCTCATGCCTTCGATCCGGCCAATGAACCACTGGACGCACTCAGGGCTTTCCAGCGCGTGTTCATTGCCCTGCACGGGGGTTACGGTGAAAACGGCGCGATCCAGGGGGCACTGGAAATCATGGGAATTCCCTACACCGGCCCAGGGGTCATGGCCTCGGCCATCGGCATGGATAAGTTTCGCACCAAACTCATCTGGCAGGCGGTGGGGTTGCCCGTGCCGGAATATGTGATGCTCGACGATGATTCAGAGTTTGAAGCCGTGGAAAAGCGCTTCGGTCTGCCACTTTTCGTCAAGCCGGCATGCGAGGGTTCCTCCCTCGGCGTTTTCATGGTGACAAAGTCCGGCGAGTTGAAATCCGCCTATGAGTCGGCCTGCCAGTACGGTGATTTGATCATGGCGGAAAAAGGCGTCATGGGAGGCGAATACACGGTAGGCATCCTCGGGGACGAAGCCCTGCCCATCATCAAGATCGAACCGGCGACGGCGTTTTACGACTACGAGGCAAAGTACCTGCGCGACGATACCCGCTACATCTGCCCCGCCGACCTGCCTCCGGCGAAGGTTGCCGAAATCCAGGCGGGTGCAAAAAAGGCATTCACCGCGCTGGGTGCGACGGGCTGGGGTCGGGTGGATTTTCTGATGGATGAGGCCGGGCGGCATTACTTTCTGGAAGTCAACACTGCGCCGGGCATGACGTCGCATTCGTTGGTGCCGATGTCGGCGCGGCAGGTCGGGCTGTCGTTCGAGGCGCTGTGCGTGAAAATTCTCGCAGGAGCACGTTGTGGTTAGACGGCGCGAACATCCCGGTGCCAGACGAGCAGCTCCCTCGCGGGGCCAGATGCAGGGTGGGCTGTGGCATCGTCCGCGGTTGCTCAACCTGATATCGGGTGTGCTGTTCCTTCTCTCTGTGCTCGGGCTGTGCTGGGTGTTGATGACCTGGACATTCTCAAAACCGATCTTCCCTCTGCGCGAACTGGTGTTGAGCACTCCACCTTCACAGGTGACGCAGGCACAACTCGAATACGTTGGTCGTACGGCCATTCAGGGCAATTTTTTCACTGTCCGGCTCGAAGATGTCCGTGCGGCCTTCGAGAAACTGCCCTGGGTTCGGCACGCCGAAGTGCGTCGCCGTTGGCCGAACGGACTCGAATTGAGGCTCGAAGAGCACGAGGCTGTTGGCTACTGGAAGAACATCGGCGACGGCGACGGCGATGTACGGCTGGTCAACCGCCAGGGCGAGGTATTTGCCGCTTCGAGCGATGTTGCCATGCCCGAATTCTCCGGCCCGCAAGGTTCGGCCTCCGCCATGCTGGAGCGTTATGTGACGTACTCAAGGATATTGCAGCCCTTGCAGGCGAAGCTCGTGCGGATGGATTTATCGGCGCGGGGTGCCTGGCACCTGTGGCTGGACAATGGTTTATCCATCGTGCTCGACCGCGAACAGAAACGTTCGCCGACCGAGGCGCGGCTGGAGCGTTTCGTCACGGCTTTGCCGCGTTTGCAGGACAACCTCGGGGTGCAGATTGCGCGCGCCGACCTGCGTTACCCGAATGGTTTTGCGCTTACCCCCGTCAATCACAGGCCGCAATGAGCGGCATTAATAGGCAGATAGACAGAAGATGAGTAAGGAATACAAGGATTTGATCGTTGGCCTCGACATAGGCACCACGAAAGTCACCTGCATGGTGGCCGAAGTGAGGCCGGACGGGCGCTTGTCCATCGTTGGCCTGGGGACGCAGCCGACCAGTGGCCTGAAACGCGGCGTGGTGGTCAACATCGAGGCCACGGTCGACGCGATCTCGCGCGTGGTCCAGGAAGTCGAACTGATGGCCGACTGCAAGATTCACGATCTCTACACAGGCATCGCGGGCAGTCACATCAAGAGCTTCAACTCCAACGGCATGGTGGCGATCAAGGACAAGGAAGTCTCACAGTTCGATGTCGAGCGCGTCATCGAGGTGGCGCGCGCAATGCCGATTCCGGCCGAGCAGCAGGTTCTGCACATCCTCACCCAGGAATTCATCATCGACGGGCAGGGGGGGGTGAGGGAGCCCATCGGCATGAGCGGCGTCAAGCTCGAAGTGAAAGTGCACATCGTCACCGGCGCGGTATCGGCGGCGCAAAACGTGGTCAAGTGCGTGCGCCGTTGCGGACTCGAGGTCATGGATCTGATCCTGCAACCGCTGGCTTCCAGCTACGCAGTGCTTACCGAGGACGAAAAGGAACTGGGTGTGTGCATGGTCGACATCGGAGGCGGTACGGCTGATCTGGCTGTATTTACCCAGGGCGCGATCCGTCACACCGCCGTCATTCCGGTAGCGGG
>JAITWP010000175.1 GCA_031285365.1 Azoarcus sp. | reverse complement strand
CCTTTCAGGCGGCGCTGGACAAGCTGCGGCCTGAAAGGATGCCAGCCGTTCGCGTTCCTGTTCCACGACAGTTGGCGGGGCGCGGTCGACGAAGTTGGCGTTGCCGAGTTTGCCTTGCGCTGTGCTGGCTTCAGCCTCCAGGCGGGCGATCTCCTTGCCCAGTCGCTCGCGCTCGGCCTTGATGTCGATTTCGACCTTGAGCATCAACCGCGCTTCTCCAACGAGCGCCACGGGAACAAGCGCTTTTTCGTCGATTTCATCCGCGATTTCGACCCCGGAGAGTTTGGCGAGTCCGGCGAGGAAGGGCGCAAACGCTTGCAGGGCAGCCTTGTCCGAGCCTCCGGCGATGACGAGCGGCATCCTCTGAGCCGGGGAAATGTTCATCTCTCCACGCAGGTTGCGGCAGGCGTAGGTGAGCGCCTTGAGTTCGGTCATCCGGGCCTCGGCGGCCTCATCGCTCAGTGAAGCATCGGCTTCGGGAAAGCGGGCGAGCATGATGCTTTCCACGTCCTTCTTTCCGGCCAGCGGAGCGACGGTTTGCCAGAGCTCCTCGGTGATGAAGGGGATGACCGGGTGCGCAAGGCGCAGCAGGGTCTCCAGGGTATGCGCGAGGGTGTGGCGGGCGGCCTCCGCCCCGGCGCCTTCGGCAGCCATCTCGATCTTGGCGATTTCCAGATACCAGTCGCAGAACTCGTCCCAGATGAAACGGTAAAGCGCCTGCGCGAGCAGGTCGAACCGGTATTCGGCAAAGTGCTGGGCGACTTCTTTCGACAACTTTTGAAGAAGACTGATGATCCAGCGGTCGGCAAACGAGAGCGCGGCGGGTTCAGGCACAGGAAGGGAATCCCGCCCCGCGCAGTTCATCAGCACGAAACGGGAGGCGTTCCAGAGCTTGTTGCAGAAGTTGCGGTAGCCCTCGCAACGGCTCAGGTCGAATTTGATGTCGCGGCCCGGCGAGGCGAGCGAGGCGAAGGTGAAGCGCAGGGCGTCTGCGCCAAAGGCGGGAATGCCCTCGGGGAATTCCTTGCGGGTGCGTTTTTCGATTTGCGCCTTCTGCCTGGGATCCATGAGGCCGAAGATGCGTTTTTCGACCAGTTCATCAATACCGATGCCGTCGATCAAGTCGATTGGGTCGAGCACGTTGCCCTTGGATTTGCTCATTTTCTGGCCTTCCGCGTCGCGGATGAGGCCGTGCACGTAAACGTGCCTGAAGGGAACTCGTCCGGTGATGTGCTTTGTCATCATCACCATTCGGGCGACCCAGAAAAAGATGATGTCGAAGCCGGTGACGAGCACCGAGGAAGGCAGGTAGAGATCGAGCGCCGGGTTCGAGTTTTGCGGGTATTCCGGAGTCCAGTCGAGCGTGGAGAAGGGCCACAGGGCGGAGGAATACCAGGTGTCCAGAACGTCGGGGTCGCGCGTGAGGCCCGCTTTGCGGATGTCTTCGCATTCCTCGACGGTTCGGCCGGAGTAGCTGTTTTTGAGAATGCCCAAGTAGTGCTGTTTGAGCACCTGCGTACACTCGATGCATCCGAGGCACTTGCTGCCGGGGGCTCTTGCGGCAATGTCGATCAGGACATTGAATCTCTGGTAGGCGGTTTCCTCGTTTTCTTCGACGTAGATATTTCCCAGCTTGTCGTACCAGGCCGGAATCTGGTGGCCCCACCACAATTGCCGCGAGATACACCAGTCCTGGATGTTGTTGAGCCACTGGTTGTAGGTGTTGACCCAGTTCTCCGGGTAAAAGCGGACTTCACCGCTTGCCACGGCATCCAGCGCCTTTTGGGTAATGGATTGGCCGTCCGGGCCGGGTTGGGTCATGGCGACGAACCACTGGTCGGTGAGCATGGGTTCCAGCACTTCGCCGGTACGGTCGCCGCGCGGAACCTTGAGTTTGTGTTTCTCGGCCTTTTCCAGGAGTCCCTGCGCTTCCAGATCCCTGACGATTCTCTCGCGTGCGGCGAAGCGATCCATGCCCCGATATTGTTCCGGCGCGTTGTCGTTGATGACCGCTTCCAGCGTGAGAATGGAAATCATCGGCAGCTTGTGGCGCTGGCCGACGGCGTAGTCGTTGAAGTCGTGCGCGGGTGTGACCTTGACGACGCCGGTTCCGAATTCCTTGTCGACGTAGGTGTCCGCGATGACAGGGATGTCACGCCCGGTGAGCGGCAGGCGTACCGTCTTGCCGATCAGGTGCCGGTAGCGTTCGTCTTCGGGGTGCACCATCACGGCGGTGTCCCCAAGCATGGTTTCGGGTCGGGTGGTGGCAACGGTCAGGTGCCCGTTGCCGTCGGTGAGCGGATAGCGGATGTGCCAGAGAAAACCGTCTTCTTCCTCGTTGTCCACTTCCAGATCGGAGACGGCGGTTTTCAGCTTCGGATCCCAATTGACCAGTCGCTTGCCCCGGTAAATCAGACCCTCGCGGAAAAGGTGCACGAAAGTCTGGGTGACGATCCGGCTCAGTCCTTCGTCCATCGTGAAGCGTTCACGCGTCCAGTCCGGGCTGCTGCCCATGCGCCGCATCTGCTGCGTGATGGTTCCGCCCGAGATTTTTTTCCATTCCCAGACTTTTTCAAGAAACTTTTCGCGTCCCAGATCGTGTCGGGAGACACCCTGGGCGTCGAGTTGGCGTTCCACCACGATCTGCGTGGCGATGCCCGCATGGTCGGTTCCCGGTTGCCACAGGGTGTTGTCGCCGCGCATCCGGTAGTAGCGCGTGAGCGCGTCCATCAGGGTCTGGTTGAAGCCATGCCCCATGTGCAGCGAGCCGGTGACGTTGGGCGGCGGCAACAGAATGCAGAAGGACTGATCCCTGGGTTTGGCGGCATCCAGCCCGGCGGCAAAGAAATTGCGGGACTCCCATTCATCGTAGCGGCGGGATTCGATGGTTTGCGGCTCGAAACTCTTGTCCAATTCCATGATCGTCAAAAGGCTGGAAGAAAGTTTTGAATTGTAGCCGATGCGCGGCAGATCAATCTGATCGGCTGCGAAGCTGCACAGGACAATCGCACGAATGTTTGTAGGTATGGAAATAGCCGTTAAACTATGTTCATGAGCTTGGTCTGTTTTCCGATGCATCGTCTTTTGCCATGTTGATCAGTTATTAATTTGTGATGAGGTGTTTGCGGGAGGAGCGATGTGGAAGCAAAAGCCTGCGTGACGAATTGGTTTGTATTGCTGGCAGCGGCGGTATTGCTGTTGCTTTTGTTTTTGTTGGTTCGAACCAAACTTTCACAGGCGCTGAAAAAAATCATTCAAAAGCGAAATCGGAAGAGTTGGTCAGGAGATGTGTCGACGCAATTCTCATCAGCGCAATTCTCTCTTGGGGGAATGTATGACATAGGTGACGAGAAGAATGATGTGGAGCCGGTGAAGTGGCACGAACTGGCAACTGAACATGTGTCGGCAGCGGTGAAGCGACTCAGAAAAGCAGCGGAAGAGGGAGATGCATCGGCGCAAGCCAGGCTGGGGTTGAGGTATGCCGCAGGCTGGGGCGTCGAACGAAATGAAGCGGAAGCAGTGAGGTGGTGTCGATCGGCGGCGGAACAGGGATATGACAGGGCGCAATTCATCCTTGGGGAGACATATGCTGCGGGCTGGGGCGTCGAACAAGATGAAGAGCAAGCGACGAAGTGGTACATCCTGGCGGCGGAACAGGAATATGCGCCAGCACAAAACAGGCTTGGGGAGAGGTATGCCGCAGGCCGGGGCGTCGAGCAGGATGAAGAGCAAGCGGTGAAGTGGTACCGGTTGGCGGCAGAGCAGGGTGATGCGCTGGCACAGGACAGACTTCAAGTGAGGCAACTCAGAAAGGCGGCAGAAGAAGGAGGAATAGAGGCGCAATTCAGGCTTGGGTTGAGATATGCCACAGGCCAAGGCGTCGAACAGGATGAAGTGGAAGCGGTGAAGTGGTACAGATTGGCTGCCACGCAGGGGGATGCGTCGGCGCAATTCATCCTTGGTGAGAGGTATGCCGCAGGCCGAGGCATCGAGCGGGATGAAGCGGAAGCGGTGAAGTGGTACAGGCTGGCAGCGGAACAGGGAGATTCATCGGCGCAGTTCATCCTTGGGGAGATGTATGCCGCAGGCCAGGGCATCGAGCAGGATGAAGCAGAAGCGGTGAAATGGTACAGATTGGCGGCTGCGCAGGGATATGCGTCGGCGCAATTCATCCTTGGAGAGAGGTATGCCGCAGGCCGGGGTGTCGGGCAGGATGAAGAGCAGGCGGTGAATTGGTACAGACTGGCAGCGGAACAGGGATATGCACCGGCGCAATTCATCCTTGGAGAGAGGTATGCCGCAGG
>JAITWP010000099.1 GCA_031285365.1 Azoarcus sp. | reverse complement strand
GGCGAGGGCAAGGTGGCGCAGTTCTCGACGTATTCCTATCCGACCTGGGGCTATGCGTTGCTGATGCTGGTCTTCGTCTGCCTGGCGCTGGCGCTGCTGATTCGCCGCAAACAGTTGCGTGAACAACCGGACAAGGAATGAAGCGTTGGATCAATGACACCCAACCGTTTGCGCGCTTGCGCCCCAGGGCCTTTGTCGCGCTTGCATGCCTGATGCTCCTGTCTCCGCAGGGGGGAGTCGGGCAGGTGACGACGTTCGGGGATAACGCCAGGGACAGCTATTTCGGGAGAGGCGACGGGGACATGCCGCGCGTGACCATCGACCGCCCGAAGCCGACCTGGATGCTCTTCGAGCGCGATTCGCGCATTCATGGCCTGAAACCGTTCCAGCCGCTTGTGGATGCCGCGGCGGCAGGTTCCACGTTGCGTCCGCCGCCGGGTGTCTATGCCGGGCCGGTCAATGTGGACAAACCGCTGATCATCGAGGGAGGCGGGGCTGTCACCATCGACGCAGGCGACAAGGGCACGGTCATGGCGCTCAACGCGAGCGATTCCACCGTGCGCGGGCTGCGGCTCACCGGCTCCGGGTCGTCGCACGATACGGACGACGCCTGTCTCGATGTGCGCGGAAACCGCAATGTGATCGAGGATTTGACCGTCGACAGTTGTCTGTTCGGTATCGACCTGAAGCAGTCTTCCCGTAGCGTGGTGCGCCGTAACCGCATTCGCTCCAAGCCGCTCAGTCTCGGTATGAGGGGTGATGGGTTGCGCCTCTGGTACAGCCACGACAACCTGATCGAAGCCAATGAAGTGGTCGATTCGCGCGACATGGTGGCCTGGTATTCGCACCGCAACGTGTTTCGCGGCAACATCGGGCAGCGCAGCCGCTATTCCATTCATTTCATGTTTGCGGACGACAATATCGTCGAAAACAACCACTTCAGGGACAACGCGGTGGGGGTGTATTTCATGTACACCAAGGGGGGAGCCGCGCGCGGAAACGTCATTACCCATTCCACCGGGGCGACGGGCATGGGCATCGGTTTCAAGGAAGCCTCCGGAACGGTGATCGAGAACAATGAAATCATTTACTGCGGCGTCGGCGTGGGTTCCGATCTGTCGCCTTTCGAGCCGGATTCGACCATCGAACTCATCGGCAACCGCTTTGCCTACAACGGAGTCGCCATCCTGTTCAATTCGGAGACAGGCAACAACAATCTGCGCGACAACGTCTTCGAGGGCAACCTGACGGATGTGAGTTACGGCGGGCGAACGGAAAATCCGGAAAAGAACTCCTGGGAAGGCAACTATTGGGACACTTACCAGGGGTTCGACGCCAACGGCGACGGCATCGGCGACACGCCGCACGAGTCTTACGCCTGGGCCGACCAGATCTGGATGGAATTTCCGATGGCAACCTTCTTCCGCGCCTCGCCAGTGCTGGAATTGCTCAATTTTCTGGAACGGCTCGCACCGTTTTCCTGGCCCGACCTCATCCTGCGCGACAACAAGCCTCGTTTCGACAAGCCCCGGCAGGGGAGTGCGCCATGAGTGGGTCGAAGCCTGCTGTGTCGCCGGAGAAGACGCGTCGTGCGCGGCGCAAATTCATCCGCTCGGTCGTACTGCTGGCCGGGGTGATCGGTACCTCGCTTCTGGGGGTTTTGCCGGTTGTTCGTGCATGGACGAAACGCCTGCGTCCGCCGGGTGCGCTCGACGAAAAGGATTTTCTCGCCTCCTGCATCAAGTGCGGGCAATGCGTGCAGGTTTGCCCGGTCAGCGCGATTCTGCTTGGCGACATCCACGAAGGGTATGGAATTGGCGTGCCCTACATCTCGGCCCGCGAGCAGGCGTGCGATTTTTCCTGCGACGCGGTGCAATGTATTCTCGCCTGCCCGACCGGTTCGCTCACCTATGAGAAGCCAGACTTTTTTTCGGTGCGCGAAGGTGCCGAGATGTCGAGGGCGCCGGTACTCAAGGGCAAGGCAAACGAGCCGGAACCGACCCTCAATCTCAAGGAGCGCATGGGGTTGGCGCGTCTGACGCGCCCGGACGCGTGTCTGGCGATGCAGGGCAAGGGATTTTCCGGGCCTGCGCGCGGGCCGGAGTTCAAGGGACGGATGCGCTACATGGCCGTCGACCGCTGGAATCCCATTCCGGTTCGCGATCATCCTTACGAGCGCGAGGTGTGCGACCTGTGCGTCACGGAATGCCCAATCGACGATGCTATCGTGCTGGAAGTTTACGTCGAGACCGAAGACAGCCGCCTCTACCGACCCGTGGTGCGTGAACAGTGCGTAGGTTGCGGCGTGTGCGAGATGATCTGCCCGGTGGAGCCTGCGGCTATCGAGATCGAGACGCGCGCAGTCTGGAAGACGGATGGGAGTTGAGATGCGTCGCTTCGCCGAGAACTTCCTGTGCATGCTGGGCGCGGAACCCAAAAAACCGAAGGGTTCGGGGCAGATTTCCGATGAAGTGCGCCGGATCATGGAGATCAAGCGGCAAGACACGTCCGGTCTCAAGGAGCATTTGCACGAACAGGCGCGTCAGCAGCCACGCCATAAATGGCGTAACCGGCGCTGGATCGTGCTCGTGGCGGTAAATCTGCTGTTCGTGCTTTCCTTCTGGCTGGACATCCAGATACTCGAAGGCGCGCTGACGGGTTCGCGCTTCGTGGGTTTTCATCTCATCGACCTCAATGCCGCGCTACAGGTGATGCTGGCGCACAAGCACATCATCGTGAACCTCGTCATCGGCACGTTCACGATATTCCTGCTCTGGGTGCTGCTGGGCGGGCGCAGTTTCTGTTCCTGGGTGTGTCCGTATCATCTGTTGTCGGAACTCACGGAAAAAATCCATGTTGTGCTCATGCGGCGCAAGATCGTGACCAACCGCGAATTTCACCGTGGCACGCGCACCGTGTTCTGGGTTCTGTTTGTCGTGCTGGCGTTCGTGACCGGCTATACGGTTTTCGAGACGCTCTCCCCTGTCGGCATCCTGTCGCGCGCGTTGATCTACGGGCCGGGACTCGCGCTGGGCTGGATATTTCTGCTGCTGCTCTTCGAGGTGTTCTGGTCACGCCGCGCATGGTGCCGCTATGTCTGCCCGATTGGTCTGACCTATGGCGTGGTGGGGGCGATTTCTCCGTTACAGATCAGCTACCATGTCGAGCCGTGCTTTCATGAGGGCGATTGTCGCAAGGTGTGCCTGGTTCCCCATGCGCTCGATGTGACGATCAAGGGCCGCGCCACCGAGACGCAGATGGGGCTGGGGCCCGACTGCACACGTTGCGGCCTGTGCGTGGATGCCTGCCCGACCGGGGCATTGCGCTTTGAGGTCAAGGGTTTGTCGAAACTGCTTTGAGGACATGACGCGACCAAATGATTTTTATTGAAAACCTTGTCAAGACTTTCCGCCGGACACGGGTGCTGGACGGCATCGGGCTATCCGTGGCACAGGGCGAACGGGTGGCTCTGATCGGTTCCAACGGCGCGGGCAAGACCACGCTCATTCGCTGTCTGCTTGGCGAATACATCTGTGATGGCGCGGTACGGGTAAACGGCCAGGATCCGCGCAAGCACCGTTCCGAAGTGCTCAACAAGATCGGTTTCGTGCCGCAACTGCCGCCACCGCTCAAGATGCCGGTAGGCCAGCTCATCGAATTTTCGGCTTCGCTCTGCGGGGTTGCTCCGGAGCGCATGATCGGTATCGCCGGGGAACTCGGGCTGGATGTGGCCGCCGTCCGCTCGCGGCAATTCCTGCGTCTGTCGGGCGGCATGAAACAGAAACTGCTCATTGCCATCGCGCTTGGCCGCGATACCCGTGTGCTGCTGATGGATGAACCCGCCGCCAACCTCGACCCCGAAGCTCGCGGGATTTTTTTCGATCTGCTCGCGCGACGCCAGGAAGAAACCACCATGCTCATTTCCTGCCATCGCCTCTCCGAAATGTCTGCGATTATCACCCGCGTCGTCGAAATGGACATGGGGCGTGTCACGGTTGATCGCCCCAATACGGAAGGAGTCTGACCACATGCTTCACGCCCGTTTTTTCGTTCTCGCCGCGCTCGTCGTCGTATTCGTTGCCGCCTGCGGGAAGCGGGGCAACTGGCCGGAAGGGATGGTTCCGATCCACTGGGATCGGGATACCTGCGCCCAGTGCAACATGGCAATCTCCGACCCCCGCTTTGCTGTTGAATTGGTGCGTAACGTGCCGAAAAAAACCGCGTTCAAGTTCGACGACATCGGTTGTCTCGTCGTCTGGACGAACGCCTTGAGCAAAAAAACCGGGGCTCGTCCCTGGTGGGAGGAGCCGGATGCCCACGCATGGGTGGCCGACTTCAGCAGCCCGGTCGAGAACCGCGACATGTTGCGCTGGCTCGATGTGCGGCTGGCGCGTTACATCGAACGCACTTCCCCGATGGGTTACAACCTTGCCGCCGTGGGAGAAACCAGTGAAGAAACCGTTGGTTTCGATGAAGTCCAGCGGCGTGCCGAACCGCACCGGCATGATGGCGGGCATGGAGCTGAGCGATGAAACAGCTATTGCTCACCGCCAAGCTCGACATCGTGGAGTCGTTGCGCGCGCGCTGGTTCCTGATCTATACCCTGGTTTTCGGGGGGATCGTTGCGTTGCTGTTCGCGTTCGGCCTGTCGGAATCGCGCGTGCTTGGTTTTATCGGTCTGTCGCGCCTGCTGGTGACGTACATTCAATTGTCGATGGCAATTCTGCCGATCTTCGTGCTGATTACCACGGTGCGTTCCGTGGCCGGAGACCGTGAAGCGGGCGTGTTTGAATACCTGCTGTCCCTGCCGATTTCCATCGGAGCCTGGTTCTGGGGCAAGATTCTTGGGCGTTACGTAGTCATCTTTGCGCCGGTGTTTCTTGCCATGCTGGGAGCGGTAGCCTGGGGGACTTTCAGGGAAATCGACATTCCGTGGTCGGTATTTGGCTATTACACGGCGCTGCTGGCTGCGATGGCACTGTGCTTTCTCGGGTTGGGCATGTTCATCTCTGCCGTTGCGCGCAGCACGGATACGGCCCAGGGCGCGGCCTTCATGCTCTGGCTCGTACTGCTGCTTTTTCTCGATTTGATTCTGCTGGGGGTCATGATTCAGGGTCGCATTAATCCGGAAACGGCAGTAACCATTGCGCTGTCGAACCCGTTGCAGGTGTTCCGTACCGCCGCGCTGGCAATGTTC
>JAITWP010000003.1 GCA_031285365.1 Azoarcus sp. | reverse complement strand
GCCAGGAACTGCTGCGTCGGTGTTGAGATTGTGCAATCCCATTCGTGTCATCGCGTAATAGCAGAAATTTAGCGAAACTTTCGGCTCAACATAAAATACGGTATCAATGGGAAAGCATGGTGTGTTTAGCCAATACAAAGAACCAACCGTTCCTTTACGCCCAACAATGATAGTGGGCTTGATGACAAGCGCTTCATCGTGATAGCCCGTTACACCGCCACTGCCATAAACCGGAATCTCTCCCTCACGTCTTTTTGTCGCCTTGAGGGCTTTGCCGTATTTGAGTTCGCACAAATCCGCCAGTGTCCCAACCCGCCACCCCTTCGGAATCAAGCCCAGTTCCGATTCCTGCATGTCTTCGGGGGCAATGCCGTCGAAGTCCACGAACCATGATTTGAACAGGGCGCAGGCGATGGCTTCCAGCGTGGCGTTGGTGCGGTGGTTGAGTTCGATTTTGTCGTCAAGCGCGCCGAGGATGTGGGCGATGGCGCGTTGTTCTTCGATATTGGGAACAACGATCTCAATCGGGTAAAGGAAATTCCGGTTTAGTGAAGGTTGTGCACTGCCAGAGTTGTAACGTGTGAAATCAAGCGAACGCAAAAAGTAGTATACAAAACGCGGATCGTTTCCGTGGAAATCGGTAACGTACAACGCTGTGTTGTGCGGCCAATAGTCAACATCAATATAATGAACTTGACCGAACGACGCACCGCTTCGGCCAATGACAATTCCGGGGCCTTTGACTTTTGACTCGCCATGTGTGCCATTCATGCCAGCCGATCCCATGACAGGAACACTTCCAACGCTTCGCTCTTCTTCTGTCAGGTCATGGCCGCGCTGCAAGCTGACGAACTCGCCGAGCGTCATTTCACGCCACTCAACCGCCATGCCCAACCCCCTTCAGATCCTCACGATCCGTTGCCCATTGCCTGTTGCCAACCGTAGGGGCAACCCTTGTGGCTGCCCTGATGGATGGGGTGGTTTTCTTCCAGCAGGGCGGGAATACGGATTGGGTGTGCTTGCGTATGGTATTTGCCTGCGCTTCGGGCGGCAGGGCAGGGTTGAGCCGCGACACCGCGTCTTTCAGCCGTTTTTGCAGGATGACGGTATCGTGGCTTTCACGCTCGAGTGCGCTGCCGTCCGGGCCGATAATATCGTCGGATGCGGCGGCGTAGCCGAGGCTGGCGAATTGCTCCAGCAGCGCGGTTTCGAGGTCGGCTTCGGAGAGAAAGGGCATTAGTGCATCCTGTTTTTACTTGTCATTCAAACATGCTGTTGACTTGAATCTCGCGCCAAGCCAAGCGTGCCTTGCACGACCGCATCTGTTTGCATCGCAGTGACAAATTCCAGGAACGCAATTTGTGCTCGCGCAGCAAGGCGCGGACGGCATGCTTTCTACGGCAAACGCAGCGAATTCGGCAAAGGGGGGTGATGGATCCATGGAAAGCCTTAAATAAAAAAATCATTTAATCTCAACAGGTTGTTCGGATATGTCACGTTCGCACTCCTTACTCGTTAAATAAGGGCATCGGTCAAGCCCAGAACGGTAGGTAGCGGGCAAACTTTCGAGAGCCGCCAACGCTCTCATCCGACTTGACCAACCCAGCTTCGATCGTGGCCGCGATCACTTGCGACGTGACGGCAGCCTTGTCCTCGCCGAGGTGGAAGCGCTCACGCAACGACTGGTTCGTCATGCGCTCCGACATCACCCATCTCAGGGCGCAGTGTTGGTAGCAGGCACGTACTCGGTCGCTACGGTCCATCTCATCAAAGGGTCGCGGGCCGTAGAGTACGACGGACGTGCGCTGGAAGTCCGAACGGAAATCAGGGGCGGGCAGTTGGTACACCTCGGTGGCTGCAACGACACGATCAATGCCGCTGCTTTTTTCCTCGCAGATGCGCATCCGCCGCATCAACCCCGCAAGGCGTTCGTTTCGAGATTGGTAGCCATCAATAAAGCGTTCAACCGGAACAAGCGGTTCGCCGGGATTCGATATCTCGACGCGGTTGTTGTAAATCTCGACCATCACCGAGACACCGGTCTGAAGGAAGTCCTGATGAATGAGTGCATTGGCGACAAGCTCACGAATCACCACATCCGGGACAAGCTTGACTTCCTTGCGCAACGCATCCTCAATCACCTCATTCTGCGGCAATTGCGCCATGACAAACTGCACCAGTCTTTGGAACCCCACCGCATAGCCCCGAGTACCTGTCTGATCTAGGCGGGTTTCCAGTTTCGAGGTGCCTGAATACACAACTACGCGCGGTGCTTTGCGGGAAACATCGGGAAAGTCCTCCAAACGTCGCGCCAGCAACAACGCCCCCATCTTGCGGATTGTGTATCCGTCGCTGGTTTCATCGATCAGATGCTCACTGGTCAAACGCTCAAGCACGCCTGCGCGCTCAGTCGGATATGGCAGCTTGAGCAACTCAAAGAACGTTTGAGTGTCGAGAAGTTCCACAACCTGCTGTGAATCAAGACCCGTGCGGGATGGTTCTTCGAGCCAATCGGGTTGCCCCTCCGCGAAGATGCGCCGCAGCATGTCCTCGCTCATGGGAACTAGGGCTTCGCCAGCGCGCATCAGGTACTTGCCATCGTGGTGGTAAGCCGTGCCACGCGGACGCGAAGGAATGTGGAAAACGAGCACCCGGCCATCGGGGTGCGCGACCGCCTCGATATCCACTCTGAAACCCACGGATTGAAACAGCTTCTCGGCGGCACTCACCGTATCTGGGAACGCCTGCGTGCCAACCACGGTGCGTGGTGGCCGATCTGCCACACCAAGCAGCAGCACACCGCCACCTTCATTGGCGAGGGCGATGCAATATTCGCTCAATTTACGGGTGTCGAATTGATTCTTGGCCTCCTTGAATTCCAAACGCTGGTGTTCGGAAGGGGACTGGCGCCAGATGTCAATTTGTTCTGGAGTTGTCATGGCTGTGCCGTCCTTTCCACTTGACTTGCAACGTCGCCGTGTCTCAACTGGTCGGAAAGTAGCTTTGGCAGCAGCGAATCGCGCAACTTCGAAAGCGTCCTGCTTTCGTCCGCGTCGTCCAATCGCATGCCGTCATCCACAATTTCGCCGAACAGGCATATGCGGTCTTGTGTGCAAATAGTGATGAAATATGCCCCTGCCTGCGAATAATCGAAATCCTTCAAGCGGATGGAACGGCGATGGTGTTTTGTGTCAGAAACCATAACCCAGCCCCGCCAGATTCTTGCGGATCACCACATCCAGTTCCGCGCCGCGCG
>JAITWP010000065.1 GCA_031285365.1 Azoarcus sp. | reverse complement strand
CGTCCACGCCCGATTGCCCGACAAAGCCTGAAAAGTCAGCGGGGTCACGAAATGCGTCCCGGCTTCGGTCAGGACTGCGTGAACATCCGCTCCCAGACGTTTGAGGGCACGCGTGAGTTCGGCTGCCTTGTACGCAGCAATTCCGCCGGTCACACCCAGCACGATCTTGCGCCCGTATAACTCTGGCCTCATTTCATCGATGACATGTATATAATCCAGCATTTCCTTCTCCAATTCCTCTGTCATGGCAATTACCGACTGGCCCACAGATGAACGCCCGCGCGAAAAACTGCTCGCGCGAGGCGCACAGGCGCTCACCGACGCCGAGTTGCTCGCAATTTTCCTGCGCGTTGGCACAAAAGGTCAAAGCGCCGTCGATCTCGCCCATACCCTGCTCGATCATTTCGGCAAGCTGAACCGGCTGTGTAACACTTCCGCAGACGAATTCTCCTCGATTCCCGGCATGGGGCTGGCGAAGTATGCCCAACTGCAAGCAGTGATGGAACTGGCTCGTCGTGCACTCGCCGAGCGCCTGACCGAAGGCCTCCTGTTCGATTCGCCCGCGGAAGTCAAAGACTGGCTGCAACTGCGCATGGCCCACCTCCCCTATGAGACTTTCTGCATTCTGCTGCTGGATGCCCGTCACCGCCTGATCGAGGCCGTCGACCTCTTTCGCGGCACGCTGAACCAGACCAGCGTCTACCCACGGGAAGTCGTCAAGCTCGTCCTGCGTCACAACGCCGCCGCCGTCGTTCTGGCGCACAATCACCCCTCCGGCGTGCGCGAACCCAGCCGCGCGGATGAGTTCATCACGCGCGATTTGTGCGACGCGCTGGCGTTGATCGACGTCAAGGTGCTCGATCATTTCGTCGTTCCTGCACACGGCGAGCCGCTCTCGTTTGCGGAACGGGGCTTGCTATGAGCCTCTTTTTCCACTAGTATTGATAGTTTCAAGAAAAAACCAACGCATTTTCAGGAGCACATGCAATGGCTCGCGTCTGTATAGTTACCGGGAAAAAACCGATGGTGGGATACAACATCTCCCACGCGCACAACAAGACCAAGCGGCGTTTTCTTCCCAACCTGCAAAACCGCCGTTTCTGGTCCGAGGCCGAGAACCGCTGGATCAGCCTGCGCGTCTCCAACGCGGCGCTACGCACCATCGACAAGAAAGGGATCGATGCCGTCGTCGCCGAGCTGCGCGCCCGTGGCGAAAAAATCTAACCTCACACATTGAAAAACGGAGACGGCCATGGCTGCTAAAGGCAAGGGCGGACGCGAAAAGATCAAGCTGGAATCGACCGCTGGTACGGGCCACTTCTACACCACGTCCAAGAACAAGCGCACCACACCCGAAAAGCTCGAGTTCAAAAAGTACGATCCGGTCGCGCGCAAGCACGTGATCTACAAGGAAATCAAGCTGAGATAAGCTTTTTCCTCATCGGAAAATCCGGCGATCATCCCTGAGAGGCGAACCATCTGGTTCGCCTTTTGAGTTTTCTGTAACGACCGTATGCGCTATGCTTCCTACTTTCCGGCACGACGCCGGAAAGACACCACAACCACAAGGAAGGAGCAACGATATGCCACGAGATTTTTCAGAAGTCTATCTCTACAACTTTGAAGATCTGACGGTTGGTCAGAACGCCTCTATCGCCCGTACCGTTTCCGAAGCCGACATCCTCGCCTTTGCCGGAGTTTCCGGCGACTCCAACCCTGTGCACGTCGACGAGGAATTTGCCGCCAGCACCATGTTCAAGGGCCGCATCGCCCACGGAATGCTCTCGGTTTCCTATATTTCGACCGTGCTCGGCACCAAGCTGCCCGGCCCTGGCGCGATTTATCTCTCGCAGATGGTGAAATTCAAGGCTCCGGTACGCATCGGCGACACCGTCGTCACCCGCGCCACCATCACGGCCCTCGAAGCCGATAAACGCCGCGTAACGCTTTCCACCGTCTGCACGGTCGGCGAAACCGAAGTCACCGTCGGCGAAGCGCAGATTCTGCTGCCGAAACGCTGATCCGGTTGGTTTTCTGTGTTTCGAGTCACCCCGGCCTCACGGCCGGGGGTTTTCTAGATCAGAGGCAGTGCCTCAGTTTGCACGTGCGTCGAGCGCAATTCTCACTCAGCCCTCTCCCTCCTGATCCCTCTGCCGCCTTTTGCGGGGCGGGCATGAAGACTCCTTCACCTCGACAGGCAACAACACCACTTCGCCATCCTGAATCAATACTTGGTTGACGCGCGCCACGCAAAAGCCAGGCTCTACATCCAATGTGACCTCATAATCTTTGCCTGTCTCGGGAATAAACGTTCCAGTAATAGCATTGCAATAGCGGCGAATGTGGTGCTGGGGACCAGGATTGGTTCCTCTGCCGCTGGGAGTGCCCAACAATTTCAGAAACAGAGCCAGAGGTTGTTCGGCTTCGACCACGTATTCACGAAAATACGCCTTCGACAGAATCCCGTCGCGCTCGGTAATGTTTTTGACGTTTGGCGTATCCGGTATTCCAATGCTTTGGTTGGACGCAGTGCCGACAAACGAGCCAAAAGCACTACCCAAGCTTCCAGACACGGCCTCGTGACGACCCTTGCTGCAAGTGGTGTTTCGGTAAAACCTTACCGAAACACCATTTTGCCCAAACAGGCGGATTCTTGCCGCCTTATCGGCAGGTACAGGTTCTTGCTTAGGGGATGACGCTTGCCTGGGGGGTGGCTCTTTCCTGGGGGCTGATGAGGAACAGCCAACCACCAGCGCAGCCATCAGCAACCACGAAATCCTGGACATGCAATACCCCCGGAAAATAATCAAAGCCTGAATTTAACATAAGACCCAGGAGCGTCTTCCAGCACCTTCAGTGGCCCTTTTGCCGGGTCGCGTGCGTCAACCTGGGTGTTGCTGTGTTCCGTGACCCATCCCTGCCAATTGACCCACCATGATCCCTCCTACTGCGGACGAGTGGTTCTCCGGTGTCATGCAGCATGAGGG
>JAITWP010000037.1 GCA_031285365.1 Azoarcus sp. | reverse complement strand
GTTTGCAATAAGGCACCCGGTGTTGGCGCAAAGAGAATGGAAGCGTGTAAAAGCGAACGACTCACAGGAATGCCGGAATTGCCACAAGATCGAGGCTTACGACTTCGACTTGCAAGACAAACGCGCTGGCGAAGTGCATAAACTGTGGCGTGACCTGGAGGAGACAAAGAAAAAGCAGTTCACCTGCATCGACTGTCACAAAGGCATCGCGCATCAGATGCCGGAGGGGATCGAAGGGATCGGACAGGATGAGGTGATCGCAAGGCTGAAGAGCGTCGCTCAAGTCGCGCCGCCGCCCGTTCAGGAGACCAATCCTTCAACCGAGGCCGATCAACCCGACTCCGGTACTCCGCCGGAGTGATGCCAGTCAATCCGAAAATGTCATTCGCTCAGGTGATGTGATGCGTAATCTGCATGCAGCGGTGCCTTGTCTGGACAACTTGCAGCGCCCCCTGCATGACCTTCGGATTTCCGTCACGGATCGCTGTAACCTGCGCTGCACGTACTGCATGCCGTGCGAGGTTTTCGGGCGGGGTTTCGTCTTCCTGCGCCATGCCGAACTCCTGAGCTTCGAGGAAATCATCCGTGTCGCCCGACAGTGCGTCGCACTGGGGGTGCGTAAGATTCGTCTTTCCGGAGGCGAGCCGCTGTTGCGCCACGGCATCGAGCGGTTGGTCGAAATGCTGGCCGAACTGCGCACCAACGATGGCAAGCCTGTCGATCTGGCCATGACCAGCAACGGTACGCTGCTGGCGAAAAAGGCCCGCGCCCTGAAAGATGCGGGCCTGACGCGACTGAACATCAGCCTCGACGCGCTGGACGAGGCCATCTTCCGCCGCATGAGCGGCGATAGAGTCCCGCCCGGAGCCGTGCTCGAAGGCATTGCCGCCGCGCAGGAAGCGGGACTGACGCCGGTCAAGGTGAACGCCGTCGTCAAGCGTGGCGTCAATGAGAGCGAAATCCTGCCGCTGGTTCGTCACTTCCGCAACACCGGCGTCATCATGCGTTTCATCGAGTACATGGATGTCGGCAACACCAACGGTTGGCGGCTTGACGATGTGGTCACCGCCCGGGAAATCCTGGCACGGATCGACCACGAACACCCCCTGGTTCCCATTGAACCCGACGCCCCGAATGAGGTTGCGGAGCGCTGGGCTTTCCAGGACGGCAGCGGTGAAATCGGCGTCATCGCCTCGGTTTCGCATGCGTTCTGCCATACATGCAGCCGCCTGCGGCTCTCCACGGACGGCAAGCTCTATACCTGCCTCTTCGCCACCGAAGGCGTCGACCTGCGTGCCCTTCTGCGCACCAGATCCGTCCCATCCAGCGACGAAACGACATTACGGCAACGCATCGCCGCCACTTGGCACTACCGCACCGACCGCTATTCTCAACAGCGCCATGAAATGACCGAGGCGCTACCCGGTAGAATAGAAATGTCGTATATCGGGGGCTGAGGCCGCGCTCAAAAACATGCGGTGGTTTTTTAAAAAACATACGGTGGTTTTTTGAAAAACATACGGAGACTTTTTGAAAAACATACGGTGACTTTTTGAAGGCCCGCAGGTGGGATGAGATTGCGAACCCCAACCTGCGATTTTCACGATTTCAGGAAAGGAACTTCCTTGGACGAACCTGACAGCCTGACCCATTTTTCCCCCACAGGCCGCGCACGTATGGTCGACGTCTCCGCCAAACCGGACGGCCAGCGAAGCGCGACTGCGAGCGGCATCCTGCGAATGCGTCCGGAAACCCTGGAACGCATTCGCGCTGGCACGCTCGCCAAGGGCAACGTGCTCGCCGTCGCCGATGTCGCGGCAGTCATGGCCGCCAAGCACACCCCCGACCTGATCCCGATGTGCCACCCATTGACGCTATCCGGCGTCGAAGTCGAATTCAGTGAAATCCTCACACCGGACGCCGAGGGCTGCGTCGGCATCCAGACCCGGGTCACGGCCCGTTGCACCGGCCCGACCGGAGTCGAGATGGAAGCCCTCACCGCCGCCGCCGGGGCATTGCTGACCGTCTACGACATGTGCAAGGCCATCGACCGGGGCATGCGCATCGAACACATCCAACTGGAAGAAAAAAGCGGCGGCAAGAGCGGGTCATGGCGGCGCAACGAAGGAGACACACCGCATGATTAACGTGCTCTTTTTCGGCCCGGTGGCTGAACGCGCCGGAGCACGCCAGATCAACCTGGATTTCCGGGAAGGCTTGCGCTGGCAGGACGTGCGCGACACACTGCGGGCACGGCACCCCGAAGCCTTCGAGATCGTCTCCGTCGTGGCGGTCAATGGCCGACGCGTCGGCGAACAGGACATCCTTCCGCTTGTCGACGGTGCCGAGATCGTTTTCATGTCGTCCTTCTCCGGGGGATGACATGCTTCAAATGCTTTACCGAGGCCTGCCTTGATGGATGATGCTGTTCGCTTGCAACAGAAAGATTTCTCCCTCGACGCGGAAGTCGCCGCCCTGCTTGCACAATCGAAGCGTATCGGCGGCATCGCGACCTTCCTCGGTTGCGCACGCGATTTTTCTGGGGAACATGAAGTCTGCGAAATCGCGTTCGAGGCTTATCACGACATGGCGCTGGCTGAGTTGTCGAGCCTGCGCGAGGAGGCCATCGCACGGTTCGGCCTCATCGACGCGCGCATTGTTCACCGCCTGGGCACGGTGCGCGCGGGGGAAAACATCGTTCTCATCGTCGCGGGCGCGGAACACCGCCCCCCCGCCTTCGATGCCTGCCGCTGGTTGATCGATGAGCTCAAGGCGCGCGCGCCAATCTGGAAAAAAGAGATCACCCCTCAGGGCGAATCCTGGGTAACGCCACATCCCTAAGCCTCGAAAAAACTATCATGACCCCTCCTGTTTTCATCTTCGTCGGCCATTCCAATTCCGGCAAAACCACCCTCATCGAACGGCTCATCCCGGAACTGACCCGCCGCGGGTTGCGTGTCGCCACCATCAAGCACGCTCACCACAAAGTTCATCTCGACACCGAAGGCAAGGATAGTTGGCGCTACAAGAACGCGGGAGCCGCCTTGAGCATGCTCGTCACCACGAACGCGCTGCAACTGGTGGCAGACGCTGGAGAACAGCGTGACCCGCTGCAACTGGCCAGACGCTTCCTGGGCGAGGCCGATATGGTGCTGGCCGAAGGGTTTTCGCACGCACCCGGCCCAAAGATTGAAATTCTGCGCCGCGCTCTCGGCAAACCGCCCCGTTGCGAAGTCAGCGACGGCCTGATCGCCATTGCGACCGATTGTCCCGAGGTTTACCCGGAACTGCCTCACTTCACGCTCGACGATCTCGAAACGCTGGCCGAGTTTCTCCTAAGATACACTCCCCAAACATGATCCCGGACTGTACGGCGCTGCTTTTTGCGGGGGGCGATTCCCGCCGAATGGGCCGTGACAAGTTGTCCCTGCCAATCGGCGGGCAAAGCCTGTTTCAACGTACGTTCGATCTGCTGCGGCCGCTTTTCTCCTCGATACTGGTCAGCGTCCAGCACCCCCGCAACGACATCGACGCCCCGCAGGTGTGCGACGAAATCCCCGGGGTCGGGCCGCTCGCCGGGTTGTGCGCAGGACTGCAACATTCCACGACCTCCTGGGTCTTTGCCATGGCGGTGGACATGCCCTACCTGATGCCCGAAGTCATCGAGCGGCTGGCCGAGCGCCGCGCCGGACATCAGGCCGTCGTGCCCATCATCAATGGACAACCCCATCCGCTTACGGCGTTCTATGCTGTCTCAGCCCTGCCCGCGCTGCGCGGCGTATTGGCCCGCCCCGGAAAACCCGGACTGCTCAAGGCATTCCCGGAACTGGACGTCTGCCATGTCACCGAGCGCGACCTGGTTGATCTCGACAAGGAATTTCTCAGTTTCATCGACCTCGACACCCCGGAAGACGCCGAAAGGGCGCACCGGCATTTTGGAAACCGAACTCCATGAAATCCTCCACCGAAACCCTCGAAGACATCAGCGTCCCGGAAGCGCAAGCCTGCATCCTCGACAGAATCGCCCCTCTGGACGCAGAAGAAGTCAAACTTGCGCAGGCGCTTGGTCGGGCGCTTGCCGAAGAGGTTCGCGCCAACCGCGACCTGCCGCCTTACGATGTTTCCGCGATGGACGGCTACGCCGTGCGTGCCGCCGACCTCATCGAAATCCCCCGGACACTGCAAATCATCGAAGACATCAAGGCGGGCGATACCCCCCGGCATCCCCTCCAGCCCGGACAATGCGCCAGAATCATGACAGGGGCACCACTGCCCCCCGGTGCGGACACCATCGTTCGCGTGGAAGACACCCATGCACTGGAAAACGACCAAGTCGAGTTTCCCGTCCCCATCAAACCCGCGACAGATGTTCGCCTGCGCGGTGAGAACATGCGCCGGGGCGATGTCGTACTCCAACCCTCCGATGAAATCACCCCCGGCACAATCGGTGTGCTGGCTACCGTCAAGCAGGCCGTAGTGAAGGTCGTTCGCAAGCCGCGCGTCGCCATCCTGTCGAACGGCGACGAACTCGAAGCCCTGGACGATCCGCTCGACCCCCACAAGATTCCCGACTCGAACAGCCATGCCCTCATGGCGCAGGTACAAGCCCTGGGCATCGAACCCGTCCTCCTCGGCATCGCCCGCGACAAGCCGGATGAACTGACAGACTTCCTCAGGCGCGGACTCGAATATGACGTTCTGCTCATCTCCGGCGGAACCTCCGTCGGCGTGCACGACCATGTGCGTCCCACCCTCACCGCCCTGGGGGTCGCCATTCACTTCTGGCGCGTCAAAATGCGCCCCGGCCACCCTGTAGCATTCGGCACTTTGGGTCGAACCCTCGTGTTCTGCCTGCCCGGCAACCCTGTCTCCAGCATGGTCTGCTTCGAGCAACTGGTTCTGCCCGCGCTACGCCGTCTCATGGGCCACCGTCGACTGTTCCGCCGCACGATTCCTGCCCTGTTAGGTCAGGCGGTCAAGTCCAGGCAGGGCCGCACCGAATTCATTCGCGCAACACTTTCTCGTGATGAATCAGGAGTTTACGTAGTAACACCTACCGCATCGCAGAGCAGCGGCGACGTCCTCTCCATGACCCAGGCCGATGTCCTGCTCGTCGCCCCAAGCGAACTGAGCGAGTTGTCCACGGGCAAAACCGTACAGGTGCAAATCCAGGAAACCGCCGTCTGGCAACTTTCGCCAGATACGTAAAAAAGCCACGTTTTACTTGAAAAAAACCTTGTTTTCCCAAATTTGATGTCCCCCTTTGCAATTTTTCACACAAAGGAGTAGGGTCGTCTTCGGGTTCACAGGTCATATCTGGTGGGAGCCTGGGGCAGCAAAGCATCGGTTTTGTTCTTGGGTTTTTTGCGTCTTTTCCAACGGCTTCCAGCAAACGCCAATAGCATGCCAGTCATGTAAGGAGGTAGTACATGTCCGAACGCTCGTCTTGCGGTTTCTTCAAGGGCATTCTTGATGCCATACCAAGCAAGCTCGTCATCCCGCTGTTTTTGCTCACGGGGGTGGCCGCAGGTCTTGGCCTTTACACCATCTACGCGTCGCGGGTGTTTTCGTACCTCGGCGATGATCCAGCCGCCTGTGTTAACTGCCATATCATGTCTGTTTCCTATCAGTCATGGAGCAAGAGTTCACACGCGAACTGGACCACGTGCAAGGACTGCCACGTTCCTCAGCACAGCAAGCTGGGTGCTTTGCTGTTCGAGGCACGGGACGGGCTCCATCACGCCTCCGTGCTTCTCTCTGACAAGGTGCCACCCGCTCCGCGGCCGCTTGCACCTGCCACGAGAGTCATTCAGGACAACTGCGTTCGTTGCCATACCAAGCTCACCACGGAAGTCGTGAGCGCGGGTCACGCAAAGATCGACGACATCCTGCATGGTCGCGACAAGGCTTGCTGGGACTGCCACAGGCATGTGCCACATACCAAGAACAGCGGGTTGGCCTCAGCACAGGGTGCAAACGTGCCTTACCCGTCCGCATCGCCGGTGCCCGACTGGCTCAGAAATATAATCCGGTAACACACTCTTCGACTCAATAGGAGTATGACATTATGAGTAAACCTGCCGAAACCAATAATCGCTCTTTTGTTGGCTGGCTTCTTCTCCTTGTAGCGTTGGTTGTCGTTTTCGTGCTGGGGCTGCTTGCGGCCGGCATCACGGAGAAGCGCGCGGAGATTGCCACAGTCACGAAAACGGCTGTCAACAGCGGTAAAACCACTTTCGTCAAATCGAGTGAACCCTCCAGGGAACACGAGAAGATGAAAGTGTCCATCGCCAAAACCGACCCAGCCATCGACGGACGTAACGACCAGTGGGGCAAGAACTACACGCGTCAATACGAGACCTGGAAAAAAACCAAGGAAACCGACTTCACGTCCAAGTATCTTGGCAACAACGTGGAAGACGGACTCTATGAGCGGCCGGGCATGGTCATCCTCTGGGCCGGATACGCGTTCTCCCGTGATTACTACGCCCCGCGTGGTCACTGGTACACGCTCCACGACATGCGCAAATCGCTGCGCACGGGCGCGCCTGGCGTTCCCAACCCCGACAAACCGGGCGAGGTAATGCCTGACATGCAGTTCGGGAACTGCTGGACCTGCAAGAGCCCGGACGTACCGCGCATGATGCAGGAATTGGGCGTTGGAAAGTACTACAGTTCCAAGTGGAGCGAGTTGGGACATGAAGTGGTGAACCCCCTGGGTTGCGCGAACTGCCACGAACCCACGTCGCTGAAGCTTGCCATCAACACACCGGCGCTGGTCGAAGCTTTCAAACGCCGTGGTCATGATGTCGGCGAAGCCACCCAGCAGGAACTGCGTTCCCTCGTCTGCGCCCAGTGCCACGTCGAGTACTATTTTGCCGAAGGCAAAAACAACAGGTACGCGACCTTCCCGTGGGACTACGGCTACACCATGGAAGACATGGAAAAGTACTATGACCAGGTCATCTTCGGTGAAGATGGGGAAGAAAAAACCATATACAACGACTGGATACACGCTCTGAGCAAGGCTCCGATGATCAAGGCGCAGCATCCGGACTGGGAACTTCACATTCTGGGTACGCACGGCAAGCGCGGTGTTCAGTGCGCGGACTGCCACATGCCCTACAAGACTGATGGCGGCGTCAAGTACACCGACCACCAGATCATAAGCCCGCTCAAGAACGTCGCCGCGACGTGCCAGACCTGTCACCGCGACAGTGAAGAAAGGCTGAAGCACTACGTCTATGACCATCAGGACAAGCTCCTCGAGATGCGTAACCGCACCGAAGATGAGCTCGTCAAGGCGCACCTCATGACGGAAGCTGCTGTGAAGGGCGGAGTTCCCTTGCCCGAACTCAAGGCCGTACATGCCCTGCTCCGTGCAGCTCAGTGGCGTTGGGACTACGGTGTTGCGTCCCATGGCGCTTCTTTCCACGCGCCGGTGGAAACAGCACGTATTCTCTCGGCGGGTCTCGACAAGAGTCTGCTCGCGCAGATGGAAGTGAAGAAGATCCTCGACGCCAAGGGCATCACGTTCTCGATGCCTACCAACATCTCCACCAAGGCCGAGGCACAAGCCTATATCGGGCTCGACATACCCAAGCTCACGGCCCTCAAGAAGGAGTTCATGGAAAAGATCGTTCCCACCTGGATCGAGAAAGCCAAGCAGAACAACACGCTAACCGAGCCTGATCTGCTGAAAGAGTACAACGGCTATACGTATCCAGAGCCGCTGCCGCCGCACAGGCCCGCGGTGAAGAACGAGCCGGTACCGCAAAGATGGTAAACACTGCCGCCGCGCCTTGGCGCGCGGCAGTTTTTCCCTGAAAGACCTTGATACCCGCCGAAAGGCGGGTATTCTTTTAGAATTGCCGACAAAACCATGACTTCCGCTCTCTCTCAACCCCCAGACACCCATTCCACAACAAGATCGCTCTGGCAATTCCCGTGGGGATATCCGGAAAGCGCCCTGTTCGTTGCGGGCTTCATTCTGGTCGGCTTCCTGCTGCAACTGACCATCGGCCATTTCGACTTTAGCCTTCTGCACTACCCTGCAAACCTCGTCGCACTCGCGCTTCTGATCGGGCTGATCGCTCTTGGCGTCCGTTTTCAAAGCACCCTTTTCGTGCGCTGGATTGCGGGCATTCCGATGGCCGTCACGCTTACGGTGGGTCTCCTTCTCCTCGGTTTTTACATGGAGTTGACCCCGCAGGTTTCCCGGTTGCCGCCGCAAGCGACCGATCTCATCTCCCGCCTCGGATTCAGGATGGTCACCTCCTCGTGGCCCTTCGTGCTCCTGTTCATCGTCACACTCATCGCCCTGGGCATCACCACCCTCAAACGACTACTGCGCTTTACACGGCGGGACATCTCTTTCGTCTGCAACCACCTGGGGCTATGGATACTCCTCGTTTCGGCCGGACTCGGCTCGGCAGACATGCTACGTGTCGTCATGCACGTGGGGATCGGAGAAACGCAATGGCGGGTTTTCAACAAAAACGAGGAAGCCCTGGAACTCCCCATCGCCATCACTCTCAACAAATTCACGATGGAAGAGTACCCTCCAAACCTGACAATCCTTCAGGTTGAACCCGATCCCCCACCTCGATCCGAAGGCAGCCCTCAACCCGAGGCCAAACCTCAGCCCAAAGCCAAGCAAGCGTTTTTCCAGATCGACCTCAAACGCCCAAAGGGACGGCTCGGCGACTGGGCCGTCACAATCGACGAATACATTCATACCGCCGTGCGCGTCAGCGGCGAATACCGCCTCAGTCCGATGCCCG
>JAITWP010000299.1 GCA_031285365.1 Azoarcus sp. | reverse complement strand
TTCAGTACAGGGACTTCTGCAGGGATTTTGGCTGTTCCGGACCTAATGGCGTCGGCGATGTCGAGGTCGACAGCGTGGTGTTGAGCATAGGCTGGGGACGCGATACCCGAAATAGTTATCTTTACCCGACCAAGGGACTTTACCAACGTATTCACGGCGAAGTTGCGACTGCCCCCGGGGATCTTCGCTACGGCAAGGCCACTTACCAGTTTCAGTACTGGATTCCAATGGGTCGCGATCATGCCCTGATGTTCAACACTGAATTTGGCTTTGCCAAGGGTTACAATCAGAAACCGGTGCCGTTCTACAAGAATTTCTATATGGGAGGCATCAATTCGGTACGCGGCTATGAAAGCTATTCAATTGGTCCAAAGGATAGCGATGGTAACTCCCTCGGCGGTACACGCAAGTTCCTTGGCAATCTTGAATTCTTCTTTCCACCACCCGGAGCGGGTACTGACCGGTCATTTCGAATCTCGACCTTCGTCGACGCAGGTTATGTCTGGGGAGAAGACCGGAATACGAGGAACAATCAAAAAATCAGGGCCAGCGATTTGCGATACAGTGCAGGTGTAGCTTTGACATGGAATTCGCCGGTCGGCCCGCTCAAATTCAGCCTGGGTTATCCTCTCAACAAGAAAGAGGGCGACAAAACCAGACCCTTCGACTTTTTGCTCGGCGCCACATTCTGATGTGCGCCATATCCTGCCAAAAACCAACTTACCTGGAGAAATGTGTGAAAGTTAGTGCTCTTCCCGTACTCGTCCTGGCACTGATGGGATTTTCCCAACTGGCGCTTGCGGATACTGCCAAATTCGGTTTCATCAATTCCGAACGCGTGATGCGCGACTCTGCGTTGGCCGTGCGTGCGCAGCAGCGCATCGAAAAAGAATTTTCCAAGCGCGACCAGGATTTGCAGCGCATGGGCAAGGATCTGGAAGCGCTTCAGAAAGATCTGGAAAACGAAAACTCGAAAATGAGTGCTTCTGAACGCCAATCGAAAGAGCGGCAGTTCAGGGATCTCGAACGTGATTTTCAACGCAGGCAGCGGGAGTTCCGCGAGGATCTCAACCAGCGGCGTAATGAGGAACTGGCTTCGATCATCGAAAAAACCAATCAGGTCATCAAGAAGATCGCCGAAAGCGAGAAGTACGACGCCATTTTCCAGGATGTCGTATATGCCAATCCGCGTATCGACATCACGGACAGGGTGATCAAGGCGCTGGCTGACAGCAAGTAAGATTTCCGGTCTCATCAGCGATGCCACGAATTGACGCACTGGTCTCCCGGTTTGGGGGCGAACTGGTTGGGGACGGCAGTGTGGAGATACGCCGTGTCGCCACACTGGAACAGGCAGGCGAGGGTGATCTGGCGTTTCTTGCCAATCCCAGATACCTGAACCAGCTAAAGACCAGCCGTGCGTCGGCCTTCATCGTCAGCCCCGCGCATCGGGATGCCGCAGGTGTCGATCGCCCGCGCATCCTGGCCGACGATCCTTATCTTTATTTTGCGCACGTCTCCCAGTTCTTCAATCCTTCGCCTCCCGTCGTTCCCGGCGTGCATCCGCTTGCGTCGGTGCGCTGCACGGTGCCTGCGTCGGTCGCGATTGATGCAGGGGCCGTGCTGGAAGAGGGAGCAGAAATCGGCGCAGATGTGCTGATCGGAGCCAATTGCGTCATCGGGCGTGGGGCGCGCATCGGGCGCGGCACACGCTTGGCACCCAATGTCACGATTTATGCTGATTGCGTGCTTGGAGAGAACTGCATCGTTCACGCGGGTGCGGTGATCGGTTCGGATGGTTTCGGCTTCGCGCGGGAAACCGATGGCCGTTGGGTCAAGATCCCGCAGGCCGGCCGGGTCGTGATCGGTAATGATGTGGAAATCGGTGCTAATACCTCGATCGACCGGGGTGCACTGGGGGACACCGTAATCGATGATGGCGTCAAGATCGACAATCAGATTCAAATCGGCCATAACACACATATTGGCAAGTACACTGCCATAGCAGGCAGTACCGGTATTTCAGGCAGCGTAAATATCGGCGCACGCTGCATGATCGGCGGGGGAGTGGGTATTGCCGGGCACATTGACATCGTGGACGACGTGGTTCTTACCGGTCGTGCCGTGATCATAAAATCCATCCGGACGGCAGGAGTCTACGCCAACTGCCTGCCACAACTGACTCACGTCGAGTGGGTCAGAAATTTTGCCCATCTCCGCCATCTTGATGCGCTCGCGAATAAAATACGCCTTCTCGAACAACGCCTGGAACAACAGGAAAAAACCAAGGAAGCAAGCTGAAATCATGGTTATGGACATTAACGAAATTCTCCGCTACCTGCCGCATCGCTACCCTTTCCTGCTGGTTGATCGGGTACTGGAAATCCAGGAGAACCGCATCCTCGCGATCAAGAACGTCACCGTGAATGAGCCGTTCTTTCCGGGCCACTTTCCCCACAAACCGATCATGCCGGGGGTGCTCATCATCGAGGCGATAGCCCAGGCTGCCGCGCTGCTGTCGTGCAAATTGGCGGATGTCATTCCTGACGAAGAAACGGTGTTTCTGTTTGCCGGCATAGATAGAGCTCGTTTCAAGCGTCAGGTCATACCCGGTGACCAGTTGTTGTTCGATGCTTCCTTGATACAGCACAAGCGCGGCATCTACAAGTACAAGGGGATTGCTACCGTTGACGGTGAACTGGCCGCTGAAGCTGAATTCATGTGCGTTTTCAGGGCCAAACCATGATTCATCCAACAGCTATCGTTCATCCCGGCGCGAAAATCGGCAACAGAGTCGAAATCGGGCCGTACTCGATCATCGGCGAGCATGTCGAGATCGGTGATGACACCTGGGTTGGCCCACATGTCGTGCTCGAAGGTCATACCCGCATTGGACGCGAAAACAAAATTTTCCAGTTCAGTTCACTCGGTGGGGTGCCACAAGACAAAAAATATTCCGGAGAACCCACCCGGCTCGAAATCGGCGACCGCAACACCATCCGCGAGTACTGTACTTTCAGTATCGGTACAACCCAGGATAATGGCGTGACCCGTGTTGGCGATGACAACTGGATCATGGCCAACGTACACATCGCGCACGATTGCCAGGTCGGCAACAACACTATTTTTGCCAATGGCGCTTCGCTTGCCGGGCATGCCCATATAGGCGACTGGGCCATTCTTGGCGGTTTCTGCGGTGTCCACCAGTTCGGCCGTGTTGGTGCGCACAGCTTCGTCGCCGCGTTTGCCTTGCTGCTCCAGGATCTGCCCCCCTACATTACCGTAAGTGGTCACCCTGCCGCGCCGCACGGCATCAACAGCGAGGGACTGCGTCGCCGGGGCTTCTCGGCCGAGTCGATTGCCGCGATCAAACGGGCTTATCATCTCCTTTATCGTAAAAACCTTTCTCTCGCGGAAGCGCACGAACAGATCACTGCGCTTGCCGTCGATTTTTCCGAAGTTCAACCACTTGCCGATTTCATTGGTGTATCGGGCCGCGGATTGGTACGTTGACATGACACCCACAATTGCCATGGTAGCCGGAGAAGCCTCCGGTGATTTGCTGGCTGCCCACTTGATACGTGCCATTCGCGCCCGACTGCCTTCGGTGCGTTTTTATGGTATCGGTGGCCCAAAAATGCAGGCCGAAGGGTTCGAGGCGCTCTGGCCCTCTGAACTGCTTTCGGTCAACGGCGTCACGGAGGCTATTGGGAGTTTCAATTCGCTGGCCGGTATTCGCCGCAAACTGCTGAAAGACATCCGCCGCACACGGCCCGATGTATTCATCGGAGTCGATGCACCCGATTTCAACCTCTGGCTGGAAGGCAAAGTCAAGTCGGACGGTATCCCGGCCATTCACTTCGTCAGTCCCTCGATCTGGGCCTGGCGTGGTTGGCGGATCAAAGCCATTGCGCGCGCGGTGACGCACATGTTGTGCCTGTTTCCGTTCGAGATGCCGATTTACGAGCGTGCAGGCATTCCCGCCACCTACGTCGGGCATCCGCTCGCGGACGAACTACCGATGGAGCCGAACCAGCAAATGGCACGCGAACGGCTGGATCTGCCGTCCGATGCGACGATCGTGGCGCTGCTGCCCGGCAGCCGACAATCGGAAGTCAGCAATCTGGCCGACAGCTTTATTGCCACGGCGGAAGTCATTGCGCACCGGCGTCCGGAAACCATTTTTCTTGTGCCGCTGACAACCCGCGAGACTCGCGAAATCTTTTCTGAAGTTCTGTACCGTCGGGGATCGGCCGAAGACATGTCGATCCGTCTGCTGTTCGGCCATGCGGTCGATGCGATGACAGCCGCCGATGCGGTGCTCGTTGCCAGCGGGACGGCCTGCCTTGAAGCCGCGTTGCTCAAGCGCCCGATGGTAATCAGCTACCGCACGACCAGATGGCAGTTTCGCCTGATCAAGCGCATGGCCTATCTGCCCTGGGTTGGGCTGCCCAACATCCTGCTCAATGAACTCGTGGTTCCCGAACTGCTTCAGGATGACGCTACCCCCGAACTCATGGCCGATGCCATTGAAAAATGGCTCAACGATGCCGATTCCTGCATGGAACTCGCCAACCGTTTTACTGCGTTGCACCATGAATTGCGCCAGGGTACGGCAGAGCGGGCGGCTCGGGTCGTCCTGCCTTATCTGCAGGATTCCGTATCTGCGCGGGAAGCAGGGGCATCCTGAAACGGCCATGGCCGAGCCGAAAATCTGTGGCGTCGATGAAGCCGGGCGAGGACCCTTGTGCGGCCCGGTGGTGGCTGCCGCTGTCATTCTCGATCCGGCGCGACCCATCGAAGGTCTGGTCGACTCCAAAAAACTGACTGCTCGCTCGCGCGAACGTCTGGCGGATCTGATCCGGCAACGGGCGCTTGCCTGGAGCGTGGCCGAAGCCACGGTGGAAGAAATCGACCGGTTGAACATTTTGCATGCCAGCCTGTTGGCGATGCAACGCGCCGTCATCGCGCTCGCCATCACGCCCGACGAAGTGCGAGTCGATGGCAATCATTGCCCGAGTATTTCCCTGCCTGTGCGGGCCATTATTGGAGGCGACGCGCAGGAGCCCGCAATTTCCGCCGCCTCCATCCTCGCCAAGACTGCGCGCGACGCGCAGATGATCGAACTGGATCGCCTCCATCCTCAATTCGGTCTTGCGCGTCACAAGGGCTACCCGACTGCCGCGCATCTCGAAGCCATTCGCCAGTACGGTGTTGCGGATTTCTATCGCAGAAGCTTCGCACCCGTGCGCCGCATTCTCGCCAATCCG
>JAITWP010000163.1 GCA_031285365.1 Azoarcus sp. | reverse complement strand
ATGCGCGCCGCAGGCAGCAAGATCACCATGCTGACCTGTTACGACGCCAGCTTCGCGGCGCTGTTCGACCGTTGCGGTGTTGATACCCTCCTGGTTGGAGATTCGCTCGGCAACACCATTCAGGGTCAAAAAAGCACGCTGCCCGTTACGCTCGATCACATGGTCTATCACACCGAATGCGTGTGCCGTAGCACGAAGCGCGCACTCGTTCTCAGTGACCTGCCATTCGGTAGCTATCAGGAAGGCCCCACCCAGGCCATGCGAAGCGCCGCCCGCCTGATGGCCGCAGGCGCGCAGATGGTGAAGCTCGAAGGCGGCGAGATCATGGCCGAGACCGTGCGGTTTCTGGTCGAACGCGGCGTGCCGGTCTGTGCGCACATCGGACTGACCCCGCAATCGGTGCACCAACTGGGCGGGTATCGGGTGCAGGGGCGCGACGATGCCGGGGCGGCCCGTCTCAAGGCTGACGCGCTGGCGCTGGAACAGGCGGGCGCGGCCTTGCTCGTGATGGAAATGATTCCCGCTGCCCTGGCTGGGGAAATTACCGCCGTGATGACGGCGATGGCTACTATCGGCATCGGCGCGGGGGCGGGATGCGACGGACAGGTATTGGTGATGCACGATATGCTGGGCGTCTTTCCGGGCAAGACGGCGCGTTTCGTGCGCAACTTCATGCAGGGAACCGCCAGTATTGACGAAGCCGTCATGGCCTATGTCACCTCGGTCAGAAATGGCAGCTTTCCTGCGGCAGAACACTGTTATTGAGTCGAAACATGCAAATCCATAAATCCATCGCTTCCCTGCGCGCCGCACGCGCGCAGGCCGGGCGAGTTGCGTTTGCTCCCACGATGGGCAACTTGCATGATGGGCATATTGCCCTCATGCGTGCGGGCCGCAATCTCATCAAAGCCGATACCGTCGTCGCCAGTATTTTCGTCAACCGCCTGCAATTCGGCCAGGGTGAGGATTTCGACAAGTATCCGCGCACCTTCGAAGCCGATTGTAAAAGACTCATTTCTGCCGGGGTCGATCACCTGTTTGCTCCGGACGAAGAGCAGATATATCCGCAACCACAACGCTTTCACGTCACTCCCGACCCGGAATATGCCTCCATCCTCGAAGGCGCTTTCCGGCCCGGTCACTTCCGGGGAGTGGCGACTGTCGTACTCAAGCTCTTCAACATCGTTCAGCCCGATGTGGTTCTGTTCGGCAAGAAGGATTACCAGCAGGTCATGGTGCTGAAAAACATGGTGCATGATCTGGCTTTGCCCATTGAGGTCGTTCCTCTGGACACGGTTCGCACTGCTGACGGATTGGCGCAGTCTTCGCGCAACAACTATCTGTCAACGGCTGAACGCATCGAGGCTCCGCGCCTGTACCAGCAACTCTCCAAGGTCGCCGAGGCCGTGCGCAAGGGCGAGCAGGACTTTACTAAACCGTGCGCCGTCGCGCTTGCCGAACTGGAGCGGCATGGCTGGAAACCGGACTACCTGACCGTGCGCCGTCGTTCCGATCTGCAAATGCCGGAAAAGCCAGGGGAACCATTGGTCGTGCTTGCCGCTGCCCGCCTGGGAGCGACGCGGCTGATCGACAACATCGAAATCTGATTGCTGGGGCGGGTTTCAGGCCCGCCCCAACGATCAGAATCAGTCGTCGTATTGCTGCAACTTGCGGATGTCCGGGATATGGATTTCCCGGCCCTGGACAGCGATCAGGCCCAGTTCCATGAGCTCATGCTGGATGCGCGAGAAGTGTTCCTGCGTCATGCTGAGGCGGGACGCAATGGTGTTTTTGCTGATGGCGAGCTTGATGGTAAAGGAGTGGTTGTCACCGAGCAGCGCGGTGCTGGGGATTTCCTGCAGCAGATAGTTGATGATGCGTTTTTTGCCGGAGTGCAGCGAATAGCCTTCGATGTCGCTGATGAGCTGGTGCAACCGCATGGAAAGTCCGGCAAGCATTTTCCGGGCGAGTTGCGGATCGCGATCCAGTTCGTTGAAGATGGTGGCCTTGGGGAAAAAGAGTATCCAGGAGTCGGTCAGGGCCTGCGCGGAGACGACGTAGGCTCTTTCCATGAACATCAGGGCTTCCCCGAAAACATGGTTCGGGCGGATAATCTCCACGATCTTCTCGTGCCCCTGGGATGAAATGAAGGACAGCTTGATCTGGCCTGCGATGACCAGATGCATTCCCTTGCATTCATCTCCCTTGTTGAACAGGACTTCTCCCTTTGATGCACGGAAATCACGCACATCCTGTGCGATGCGTGCAATGTTTTCCGGCGCAAGGCCGCTGAAAAGGGGCTGGCTTGCGAGTAGGGTCTTGACATCGAGATTGTGTCTCCGAGGCATGAGCTCGAGAGACGGAAAGCCTGGCATGTCCATAAGCAGTCACGTAGGTTCGGTGATGAAGACTTCGGCAGTGTCTCATATGGATACTCTGATGTTCATGACTGCTGTTTAGTTCCCGGCGCGATTGGCGCGCGGAGTCTTGTTTTCCCTGCACTTATAGTGCCCCTTGCAAGAAAGTTCTTGCAATTCATTCGTTCGCTGCTACAATCGCCGGTTTCGTGTTCCGGAGTTCCCTCCGGGCTGATCGACCCGAACGGGTTCCAATACTGACCGCATAGCATGCGGGACAAGTTGGGGATAAATTCATGATTCAAATGCAGTCAAGGCTCGATGTGGCCGACAACACCGGCGCACGCTCGGTGATGTGCATCAAGGTGCTGGGCGGCTCGAAGCGCCGTTATGCCACCGTGGGTGACATCATCAAGGTCACGGTGAAAGATGCCGCGCCGCGAGGGCGGGTCAAGAAGGGCGATATCTACAGCGCCGTCGTGGTACGCACGGCCAAAGGTGTGCGCCGTCCCGATGGCTCGCTCATCAAGTTCGATAACAACGCCGCCGTGTTGCTCAACAACAAGCTTGAGCCGATCGGCACACGTATCTTTGGGCCGGTGACGCGCGAATTGCGCTCCGAACGGTTCATGAAGATCGTTTCGCTGGCGCCGGAAGTGCTTTGAGGGGGCGGGAATGAACAAAATCCGCAAAGGTGATGAAGTCGTGGTGCTCACGGGCAAGGATCGTGGGCGTCGTGGCACGGTGCTGCGCCGCGTCAGCGATGAGCGCCTGTTGATCGAAGGGGTGAATCGGGTGAAGAAGCACGTGCGCCCGAACCCGATGAAGGGCGAAGTGGGCGGCATCGTCGAAAAGGAAATGCCGATCCATGTCTCGAACGTCGCGCTGTTCAACCCCGCTACGCAGAAAGGTGATCGTGTCGGGGTGAAGGTGCTTGAAGACGGACGCAAAGTGCGTTTCTTCAAGTCGAACGGCGAGATGCTGGACGCGTAAGGAGTGGCAATGGCTCGTTTGCAACAGTTCTATAAAGATACGGTGGTTCCCGGGCTGCTTGAGCAGTTCGGCTACAAATCCATCATGGAGGTGCCGCGCATTACCAAGATCACCCTGAATATGGGTGTCGGTGAGGCGGTTGGCGACAAGAAAATACTCGAAAACGCGGTTGGCGACATGACGAAGATCGCCGGGCAGAAGCCGGTGATTACCAAGGCGAAGAAGTCGATCGCCGGGTTCAAGATTCGTGATGGCTACCCCATTGGCTGCATGGTGACGTTGCGTGGCCCGAGGATGTACGAATTCCTCGATCGCCTGGTGACGGTGGCCCTGCCGCGCGTGCGCGACTTTCGCGGCATCGCTTCCAAGGGGTTCGATGGCCGTGGCAACTATAACCTCGGGGTGAAGGAGCAGATCATCTTTCCCGAGATCGAGTACGACAAGATCGACGCGCTGCGCGGGATGAATATCAGCATCACGACGACGGCCAAGACCGACAAGGAAGCGAAGGCGCTGCTTGGCGCGTTCCGGTTCCCGTTCAGGAATAATTGAGGGTGATATGGCGAAATTGGCTCTGATCAACCGCGAAGACAAACGCCGCAAGACGATGGCGAAGTACGCTACCAAGCGCGCCGGGTTGATTGCGAAAATCAAGGATTCGAAGCTCTCCGAGGAAGAGCGTATGGCTGCGCGACTTGCCTTGCAGGAGTTGCCGCGCAATGCGAGTCCCGTCCGTACGCGTAACCGCTGCAAGCTGACCGGGCGTCCGCGCGGTGTGTTCCGTAAGTTTGGCTTGTGCCGCAACAAGTTGCGCGAAATCGCTTTCGAGGGCGAAGTGCCCGGCATGGTCAAGGCGAGTTGGTAAGGAGAGTAGAAGATGAGTATGTCCGATCCCATCGCCGATATGCTGACACGGATTCGCAACGGCCAGCAGGCCGGAAAAACGAACGTGCGCATGCCTTCGTCGAAGTTGAAAGTGGCGATAGCCAAGGTTTTGGAGGATGAGGGTTATATCGATGGTTACGTCGTCCGCGAGGCGGGTGGCAAGGCCGAACTCGATGTGGCGCTCAAGTATTACGCCGACCGTCCGGTCATCGAACGCATCGAGCGTGTCAGTCGTCCGGGGCTGCGTGTTTACAAGGGTAGTGACGATCTGCCGAAGGTCATGAACGGCTTGGGTGTGGCCATCGTGTCGACCCCCAGGGGCGTGATGACCGATCGTGCCGCGCGTGCCAGTCGTGTTGGCGGCGAAGTCATCTGCCTGGTGGCCTAAAGGAGGATTCCATGTCTCGTGTAGGAAAGAATCCGGTGGCTATTCCGGGCGGTGTCGAAATCAGGATCGCCGGGAACGACCTTTCGATCAAGGGGCCGCTCGGCGAACTGAGCCGTGTGCTGCATCCTTCGGTCGCGGTGGAGCGCGAAGGCGATACGCTGCTGTTCAAGCCCCGCGAGGGCGCGGTGAACGGCAATGCGTTTTCCGGCACCATGCGCGCGCTGGTCAACAATATGGTGACGGGAGTGACCAAGGGCTTCGAGAGAAAGCTGAATCTCGTCGGTGTCGGCTATCGTGCCCAGGCGCAGGAAGACAGGCTCAATCTCTCGCTCGGGTTTTCCCACCCGGTCGTAT
>JAITWP010000148.1 GCA_031285365.1 Azoarcus sp. | reverse complement strand
CGACTATTGCTGCCCGTCTCGATCTTCGCATTGAGCCTTGCGACAAGGATCGCATTTCCAAAGCTGCCGCTTTGCGTGGGATGGCGATATCGGCCTTTGTCCGCGAAGCCGTGCTGCGTGAAGCAGATGCCACTATCGCGGCGGACGCAGTGGTCACGTTGTCCGAGCAGGAGTCGCGCCGCTTCCTTGACGCGCTGGACGAGCCTTTTCGTCCCAATGTTCGCCTGAAGAAGGCGATGGATGCTGCCACACGCCTGACGCAGCGTTGATCGCATGGCGTTGACCTTCACGGTCCTCGATGGCCGTCACCATGATCGCGCCAGCTTCGTCTGCGGCGTTGCGGCGCTGGACGACTATCTGCGCCAGCGAGCCGGACAGCATCAGCGCGACGGTATCGCCACCACCCATGTCCTGATCGACGACGCACAACCAGCGCGCATTTTGGGCTACTGTGCGTTGTCCGCGGCCCAACTCCATCTGCATGAGTTGCGAGAAGAGGATCGCAAGCGCCTTCCTGCCTATCCCGTGCCTGCGATGCGGGTAGGGCGCCTGGCCGTATCACGATCAGAGACGGGCAAAGGTTACGGCCAGTTGTTACTGGGCCACGCGGTCAACCTGGCCCTGTCCGTGCGCAAAACCATGGGCGTGCGCGTACTGGTGGTGGATGCCAAGGATGCACAAGTGGCGGTCTTCTACGAAGGCTTTGGCTTCCGTTACACGGCTAATGCCGCGCTGACGTTGTATTTACCGATTTCAGGAGTCGGGCCATGATGGGGCAATCCTCGTAGCGCCGACATGACAGCGCCACGCCGCATGTAATTGCTACGGTGATATTCACAATGGAGGACGGCTGACATACGTGTAGCCCTTCCTCGTGTAATTCGCGATCTCTTGCCCTTTTCGGCTCTTCGCTTGAGACTCGTCAATATTTTGCGCCACGACTGTGCGAGTCGTGAATCCGTTCTTTTGAGCCCAATCGTCAACCTCCTGGAGCCTTGCAGTTTGTTTGCGAGCGGTGGCAGTAAAGGTTTTTGCGCTTTGATTCACGCAGATGACTACCCAGTGTTCATTCATGATTTATGACTCCGGGTTATTGTTGGGGCGCACTGTAGAGAAGGGCATCGGTTCTGGCGCTGTTGGATGCCAGCACCAGCAGGCTGGGGGTGGTCGTGTCGTAAATCGCTATGCCTTGGAGCGTGGCGCCATTGCCGCGATTGCAAAGGGCGCCTTCGGCGCTTTGGAATGTGATCGTCCAATCGTAAATATTTTTACCCGAAGCGCGTGGCTGGATCGAGCCGCTTGCGCCGCAGCCATTGATTGCGGGCACCGTGACTTCGCCCGAGGGCGAGATGACGGCGGCTCCAGGGAGCGCTCCTTGTCCGGGGTAGTTGCCGGCGATGGCTGATAACGCAGCCGGCGCTTGGTCGTAGCGCGGATCGTAAGAGGCTGTGAATGCCGCCCCGGAGGGGAAGCCGGGTAAGAGCAGTGTGGTGCGGAGGCTGGATTTTGGTACAAAGCTGCCGACGTAACTGCCGCCCTGGCCCGTGAAGATCTGGCCAGACAACTGGCCGGCGTTGGAGGTTGTGTGCGCGACCACGACGCCCGCGAGCCCCTCTGCCATGAGAAGGCCCCAGGTGTCGCCGTTTTCCAGTATGACCAGCTTGATGAAACTGCTGGCGGATGGCCTGGCATCCCAGATGCCTTCCGCAGTGGTTTGAGGTTCGGGGCCGCCGCCACTTCCTCCTCCTCCGCTACCACCTCCTCCCCCGCCTCCTCCGCAGCCTGCGACGAGCGCACAGGCGATTCCAAGGGCGGCGAGTTTTTGCTTCATATCTTGTTTCATCTACGTCAGGGGCAGGGGGCAGGCTGTGGGCGGCGGTGGACCGTGAAACCTCACTGGGCAAGATCGGCTTCACTCGCGTGATCGGCGCTCATGGAGGGGTCGAAGCGAGGCCGTTGTTCCGAATGGTTACACCTTCGACTAGGTGGAAACCCCTAGAAAGGCTGCGGGCTTTCACTTTTTGTAAAATTGGCCGCGAAGAATACTAGAAAGTTCAGCAATGTGGACACGGGAGAAAACCCCTGGTTGTCTTCCACTGAGTTCCTGCAACTCTTGACATTGATGAAGTTCTGCATAACGCAGCGAACCGATCGTTGATGATCTCGGGGCGTCCGGTATTCAAAAAAAATCCTGCATGACTGATCCCTCGAAAATTTCCAGACAGTGAAGTTGATGGATCGGGACTGACGCGAACGAGGATGAGCCAGTGCTGCGCCCATGTGGCAAATGCCTGGCAAAGATTTGATTTTCGTGAGTCGCGGGATGAAAAAAAGCGCGGCAAAATATTTGATCGCGCCTGGCCTGCGGGGGTGGAGGCAATTTTTATCATTATTGAAGTTTTTGCAAATTATTTTGCAAATCGTACACAAATCATGAATTCAGCCAGATGGCTCGCGGGCAATGCCGCGGCTGGCGGCAGGCTTGGCGCTTGGTGCATACAGAGGGTGGCCAGAGCCGTTGAGGGAACTCACCAGCTTCAGCCACCCTGATGGCGTGGACCGCGCCCCTCGTCGCGGTCCTTTGCGGCTCTCTGCGGCTCTTCGCCGCTCTTTTCTCTGCTCTTCCTCGCGAAGAGGTTCATTCGCTCTCCATCCGTCCCTGTGAAAGGGGCCGGTCCGGGGACGCTCTGACGCTTTTCCTTTCCGTTCGATTTGCATACTGGCTGCGAACTGCGCCCGATGGGGCGCGGTCGTTGCCGGGTTGTTGCCGTCAGTTTTTTGAAATCTGCGCCGACCGATGCAGGGCGCGATGATTTTCTGATGATGGCTGCGGCTTTGTGCAGCGTGGCAGGTCAGACGGAGATGCGTCGATTCCGATCGACTTCGTTCAGGGGGCGGGTATTTTTCACTCGCCATCATTGCTTCGGAGTTGATTCGGCCAATATCCGGGTTCGATGAATTGAGCCTGGAGTCGATGATTCAATCCACTGAAATTAACCATTACTCCTCTTTTGAGGAGGAGGGCTGATTGCGCCTTGTTTCAGGATGATTTTCTGTCCGAGGGTATTTTGAGAAAGGTGGAGTTTTGATTGAATCGGCAAAAAATGGAAACAATTTGCAATAAGTGAGAAACAACTTCAACCATACTTTCTTCCAATCTTTTGTAGTTCAATCCAGACTTATGCAAGCAAGGATGCCAGTGCTCCATCCGCAGGATGAGCGCCGGCAGGAATCCGATTTGCCTGAGTCGCGCTTATCAAACTGATTGAGAAGGGTAGGTCAAATGGCTGCGGGTGATCTTGTGAATGTCCATGATTCTTGTGAAGCGCGAGTCGTGCCGACTTGTATTTGAGCCGTATTTCGCCAGCGGGCATGCTGCCTCGTTGGATGCAATCCGTGAATTCGGGGAAGTGTCCGGAGCAGAACTTTGCCACTGCGGCACGTGGTGACCGAACACCGCGATTCAGCCCCCCGCAATAGCGGCGGATAAGGCGCCGGCCTTTTGAAAAGGGCCGGCGCATTCAATTTTTTTCGATACCAGCAAGGTATTCCCGGTGCCGGGAAGGTGGCGCCGTTGCCTGCTCAGGAGTAAATTCAAATGGCTAGTAGTGATAAAGACCTTGTAAAAACCCGCGGCTTTCCGGCGATTCCGTCCGAAAAACTGTCAGGCCATGACGCCACGGTGGTGGAGGTGGGGGTCGGGCAGACGGTGACGGCGGACAACGGCAAGGAGGAGATATTCGTCGTTCATGCGCACCGGGCGGATGTGATGAATTTCGCGCGCGAGGGCAATGATCTCGTCGTCGAATTCGTGAATGCCCAGAAGCTGGTGATCCGTGATTTCTTCGGCGGTGCGGTCAGCGACAAATTGGTCTTTGTCGATGGTCAGCAGCCCGTGTGGGTGGATTTTTCGCAAGCGCTGACGGGGGTTGGCGACGGCATCGCCGAGAGTCTGGTGCACTGGTTCGTCCCTGTCGCGCAGGGGGCGGATTCGTCGATGGCTCTGCTTGGTTTGCTGGGCCTGGTGGGGGCGGGCACCGTGGCGGCGGCGATCGCGAATGAGCCTGATGGTGGGGATGGCGCTCCCCCCAAGGCAAGCACGCAGCCCGCCGCGCCGGGATTCACCGTTACCGACAACGTGGGGCCGGTGAGGGGGCCGATCGCCAACGGCGGCCTCACTGACGACAACCAGCCGACTTTCAGCGGAACGGGGGTGGCCGGGAACACGGTCAAGGTGACGGACGGCAGCGGCAACGTGATCGGCACGACCACGGTGGGGCAGGACGGGACCTGGAGTTTGAGGCCGTTCAATCCCGTGGCGGATGGGGCGATCACGTTCCATGTGACGCAGGTCGATCCAGATGGGAACGAGAGCACGGCGGCGGATATCACGCTGATGGTGGACACGGAGCCGCCGGCGCAGCCCGGTGCACCGGATGGCTACAAGGACAACGAAGGTCCGGTTCAGAGTGACCGCAGCACGGCTTCCACGACCGATGACCCGACGCCGGGGATCCATGTCGGCACTGGTTTGATCGACAAGCCGACGCTTTATGTGGATGGCGACAAGGTGGAAGCGGTTTATGACCCCGAGACTGGCACGCTGACGCCGGTCAATCCGCTGCCTGAAGGCAACCATGAGATCACCTACACGCTGACCGATGAGGCAGGGAACGAAAGCGATCCTTCGGAGCCGATCGTTCTGACCGTGGACACCACGGCGCCGCCGCAACCCGGTGCGCCGGATGGCTACAAGGACAACGAGGGGCCGGTTCAGGACGACCACAGCACGGCGCCTACGACCGATGACCCGACGCCGGGGATTCAGGTCGGCCCTGGACTGACCGATACGCCGACGCTTTACGTCGATGGCGACAAGGTGGAGGC
>JAITWP010000093.1 GCA_031285365.1 Azoarcus sp. | reverse complement strand
GCTCGACAAGATCGAGCAAGTTGTGCGTCTGGTGCGCTCGAAGGGCGTGGGCGTGTATTTCGTGACGCAAAACCCAACCGATATTCCCGACAACGTACTGGGTCAGCTTGGCAACCGCGTCAATCAAGCGTTGAGGGCATTTACCGCGCGCGATCAGAAAGCAGTCAGGGCGGCGGCGCAAACGCTACGCGCCAATCCGGCAATCGATACCGAAACGGCGATTACCGAACTGGGGGTTGGCGAGGCGCTGGTATCGCTTCTCGATGAGAAGGGGCGGCCCAATGTTGTGGAGCGCGTCTATATCATGCCTCCGGCCAGCCGTATCGGCCCGGCCAGCGATGCCGAACGCGCCCAGGTACAGGCCAACTCGCTGTTGAAAGGCATCTACGATCAGACAATCGACCGCGAATCGGCCTATGAGCTACTGGCAGCGCGGGCAGAGCAGACGAAAGCGCAAACCCTGGCGAGTGCGGGCAAATCGACAGCGGGAGGCGCCGCCGGGAGCGCCAAGGATTCTTCCTCTGGCGGAGGCATTTTGTCCGATCTCCTGCTGGGCACCGGTCGCCGTGAAGGTCTTCTGTCTGCGACGGCCAAGAGCGTGATGCGCAGTGCCAGTTCGTCCATTGGGCGCGAAATCGCGCGCGGCATTCTGGGGTCGCTATTGGGAGGCAAGGGTAAAAAATAGATGAAACGCGGCTTGATCATCATAGGAGCGGTATTATTAATAAGCGCAGTAATTTCGGCCATTGTATCCAACTTCCATTTTGGCATAGCAGCATTGGGAGGTTTTTCTGTCGCTGTTTTGGCATACGGTAGATTCTGGTATGAGCTGAACCGGATAAAATGGCTTCGTATGGCAGTTATTGGCATTTGCTTCATTCTCATTCTATTTTCCGGTTTCCTGGCAGTTTATGGAAATCTCGACAATGCACAATATGATGAAGACGTGGTCATCATTCTGGGTGCAGGCATTCGCGGTGAAGAGGTAAGCTCTACTTTGGCACGGCGGCTGGATGAAGCAGTGAAATACCACGGGAAAAATCCAAAAGCGGTACTGGTCGTTTCCGGTGGCATGGGATCGCAGGAGCGTATTACCGAGGCGCTGGCAATGGAGCGGTATCTGATAGCAAAGGGAATTCCGGCTGGGCAGATTATCAAAGAAGAAAAATCAACCTCTACCTATGAAAATTTTCTTTTCTCTGGAGAGCTGCTGAAACAGAAATTTCCACAGGGATGTTCTATCGCCTTCATCACTAACGATTTTCACGTTTATCGCGCAGAAAGAATAGCTCGATCCACAGGAATTGACGCTCGCCGTATAGGAGCAAACACCCCCTGGTACACTATCGCGGTAAATTATCTTCGGGAAATGGCAGCGAATATAAAGGCCTGGGTTTTTCCGGCTTAGAGCGGTTTTTGTTCAAATCCTTACCTTCTTGATTCCTGACTTATACGGAAAATGATCTGATCGTAGGGGCGGATGGCAATCCGCCCGCACGCCCGTCAATCCGCCCGCACGCCCGAATAGACGACCTGCCTGGGTTTATGAAAGGGACGAGGATTGTCGGACGAGGATTGTCGATGACGGGCGGATTGCCATCCCCTATCACCCGCCATGCGACAACCGTTCGCTCAGGCGTTCCAGTATCTCCATGACTAATTGGCGGTCTGAGTCGCTCATGGACGTCAACAGACGGCTGATGTGTGCAGCCTGATCGCTTGGACGCGAGCTTGCTTCGGTCAATAGCTCAGCAGCTTCACACCCAAAGGCCGACGCAAATTCGAGCAAGTGCGCGACATTGGGAATAACGACGCCACGTTCGATCCGTGAAACCGCCTCGCTGCCGATTTGCAGCCGTTCGGCGACTTCCTCCTGAGTCAGCCTGCCGCGCAAGCGTCGTCGGGCGATGGTTCGCCCAACCAATTTAGCCAGTTCCCTGCGTTTAGCCTTGCGCATGAAGCCCTCCTTTGCCAACCCGAATGGTTGAGCATCAACCTGTTGACAAGAAGGACTTTTTGAGTTGATATTCGACTTAAATAGTCGATAATCCACCGTAGATAAGTTGACCCACCCCCCCCTCATTGACGCCGTTCATGACTTTCCCTTTTCCGATTTAATTTTCCTTGAATCATGTGGGCACTTTGATGCATCTGCGTAACAACAACCTTTCCCGTCCCCTCTCCCGTTCGGCATTCCTCATCCTGGGTCTTGCCTTCTGCCTGCTGTGCGCCCCGTCCCACTCCCAGACCCTTCCCGCGCCCGGTGAGCGTGACCTGATCCAGGAACGCCAGAACCGATTGCTCGAAGAGCAGCAACGCCGTCTCGAAGAGCTCAAGCGCCTGCCCGGCGAATCTCGCCCCTCGTCTCCCGCGCAACCGGCCAAGCCCGGTGACTGCATCAACATCGACCAAATCCGGATCGAAGGCGCCGACAAGCTCTCCGAGCCCCGGCAACGCAAACTCGTCGCCCCATTTGAAGGGCAATGCCTGGACAGCGGCAAACTGAACGAACTGCTCGCGGTCATTACCCAGGCCTATCTCGACCGCGGCCTGATCACCTCGCGCGCCTACCTGCCGCCGCAGGATCTCTCCGGCGGAACACTTCACATCAAACTCATCGAAGGCCGGCTCGAAGCCATCGAGAGCAGTGGTGTCCCGAGCCCGCGCGAAATACGCATGAGCTTTCCGGGTAAAACGGGCGAAGTGCTCAACGTGCGCGAGCTCGAACAAATGCTCGACCAGTTGAGAAGACTGCCCTCTCTTTCCTCCACGCTCGATCTCATCCCCGGATCCGAGCCCGGAATGAGCAAAATAGAAGTCAAAAACGACCCCCAAAAGGCCTGGCGAGCGGGTGTGCGGGTCGACAACACCGGCTACAAAAGCACCGGAGAACGGCAAATGAGCGCCTTTCTCCTCTGGGACAGCCCCTTTGGGCTGGCCGACCAGTTCTACCTCGCCGCCGGACGGGACGCCCATCTGCGCAACGGACGACGCTCGAATAACCAGAGCCTCACCTACAGCCTGCCGTGGGATTGGTGGCTCTTCAGCTACAGCTACAGCCGCAGCAGCTACCTGAGCCTGAACGAACTGTTTGGCACCGAGTTCAAGAGCCGGGGCGAGAGCCAGCAGCACCGATTGCGCGCCGAACGAACGCTTCACCGCGACAGCCTCAGTAAAACCGGCATCGCCCTGGGCCTTGCCCACTCGCGCGCGCGCAACTACTTCGAGGACGTGCGGCTGAGCGAATCCAGCTACCGGCTCTCCGAACTCGAACTCGCCCTGAACCACGGCCGACGCATCCGCAACACCTTCCTGAATCTTGACATCGGCTGGCAACGCGGCATTGGCGAGTTTGGCGCACAATCCCAGGGGCGACCCCAGGGGATGGAACCCAACGCGCGCTACAAAAAATACACCCTCACCTTGAGCGTGCTCCACCCCTTTGCCATCGGAACAGAGCACTTCAGCTTCGAGAGCCTGGCCTACGGGCAAAGAAGCGAAGACGCCCTCTACAGCCCGCAGCGCATCGGCCTGGGGGGGCTGAGCTCCGTGCGTGGCTTCAAGGATCAGATCCAGTACGGCAACAGCGGCGGCTACTGGCGCAATCAACTGCGCTGGAGAAAGAACGCCGCGTTCATTCCCCAACTTGAGAGCTACAGCGTTGCGCTGGCCTACGACCATGGGGCCATTCGCGGCAACCCCACCCAGGGGGATGGCTCCGCGCAACTCTCGGGCGCGGGGATCGAACTGAGCGCCCAGGGCAAGCACCTCACCGCCTCCCTGACCTACGCCCACTCCCTGACCCGACCCACAGGCTGGAAGCGGGAGCACCCCGTGTACTTCAGCCTCAACCTGACCTATTGAGACCGAATCGATGAACACACGCACCATGATTTTTCGTAGGGGCGGCATCCTGCCGCCCGTTGCCTGGCCGTTGTTTAACTTGAGGCTTGAGCCGAGCGGGTGAGAATCAGGCGGGCGGCAGAATGCCGCCCCTACGAAAAACGTCGCAAATTGGATGGCCGTTCGTCATCGGCAATCCACCGGCCACAAGGGCGGATTGCCATCCGCCCGCACGAAAAACGTCACAAATTGAATGACCGTTCGTCCATTGTCATAGAGAATACCGCCATGAGAACCCACCGCCTCTTCACCCGCTGCGTCTCTTTTACGCTCTCGGGCATCCTGTTCATCAACCCGCTGCTCTCCACGGCGGCAAACCTTGTGGTTGACGGCAACGCGGGCGGCAACACCCACACCACTCAGGCGGGCAACGGCGCACCCATCGTCAATATCAACACCCCCAGCGACAAAGGGCTCTCGCACAACCGATTCACCCACTACAACGTGGGCCCGCAAGGGCTCATCCTGAACAACAGCGGGGGGACGAGCAACTCCTCCATCGCGGGCGGAACCATCCAGGGCAACCCGAACCTTACGGGGGGCAGCGCCCGGGTGATCTTGAACGAAGTCACCAGCGCCAACCCCAGCCATCTGAACGGTTACACCGAAGTGGCCGGAAACCAGGCGCAGGTCATCGTCGCCAACCCGCACGGAATCACCTGCGACGGGTGCGGCTTCATCAACACCCCGCGCGCCACGCTCACCACGGGCAAGCCCGTTGTCGAAGCGGGAGAACTCAAACGGTACGACGTCGAACAGGGCCAAATCCGCTTTGAAGGGCAGGATGCCAACCTCACCAACGTGAGCCAGTTCGAGATCATCACGCGAAGCACCCAGTTGAACGCCAAACTGCACGGCGACCGGATCACTTCCGTGCTGGGCCGAAACGACGTCGACGCCCAGACGCTGGAAGCCACCCCAAAAGAGGGAGACGGCAGCGGCAAACCCAAACTCGCACTGGACAGTAGCGCCCTGGGGGGCATGTACGCCAACTCGATCCGTCTGATCGGCACCGAAGCGGGCGTAGGCGTGAGCGTTGCCGGAGAACTGGCTGCCAGTGGAGGCGACATCCATATCGACGTCAAAGGGCGTCTCACGCTTGCCAACGCTGCCGCCACCCGGAACATCACCCTCAAAGCCCCTGAGATCGAACTCAAGGGGAACCTCCAGGCGGGCCAGAAAGCCAGCATTCAGGCGGATACGCTCACCAACACCGAGGCGCTCGCCGCCTCGCAGATCCTGATCGTCGCAGACACATTCATCAACACCGGCAGCGTACTCACGCCAAACGATCTTGGGTTGCAAGTAACCCGTCTTGATAACCACGGCATTCTGGGCACGGCAGGCGTGCTCACCCTGGAAGTTGGCGAGCTCACCAACCGCATCGAAGGGCTCCTCTTCAGCGGCGGAGACATGGCGCTCTACGTACAGCACTTCACCAACTACGGGGACATCCTGGCCGGACAAAACCTGCTCATTTCGGCCAACGAAGACAGGGAACTCGCCCAGCGCGTGAGCAACCGCTCGGGCACGATCCAAAGCGGCGGATCGATGCGCATCTTCGCCAAACTCATCGAGAACGTGCGTGACGTGCTGGAAGTCGTCACCGAGAAGGTTGCCGCGCGGCTGACCTACGACGGCTGTGACTCGCCCTCGGCCTGCTCCGGAACGAACCATTTCGAGAACTACCTGCTGGAAGAAATCGACCGCACCGAAGTCACCCAGGCCAGCGCCCCGGCGTGGCTCATCTCGGGCGCGGACATGACACTCGTTGGCGGACATATCGAAAACAGCTCCAGCGTGATCGCCGTAGGCGCAGACTTCCTCGCCCAGGCAGACACCTTCGCCAATCGCGGCGTGCAAGTGGGAGAGGTCAACACCCAGCGTCGGTTGGGCAGCCACAAAGTACAGCATGGCGGCATGTACGCCCTGAGATGGCAAGCCTATGACTTCAGTCGGCTCAGTTGGGCGGATGCCGAAGCGGTTGACGCTGAAATGAACGCATGGGGTCGCATCAATGATCTGCCCGGCTGGCGGGAAGGGTACCGGCGACAGGTCAGTTTGGGGGACGTGCTGGCGATGACGCCGGAGAACGGAGAAGCCCGCATAGACGAGATTACAAAAGAGCCCTACACCTACGAGCAGGAGGGGATTGCGGATCGGATCGATGGCGTCCTCAAAAACTTCGCCTCGATCACCTACCGCGGCAGCACCTTCACCCCATCCGAAGACAGCGCCCAGTACAACGGCGTCGTGCAGGCAGGCGGCACCATCCTCATCCAGGCCGAACAGACCGCTCAAAGCGTGCTGCGTCCCTCGTTCCAGTACATTGACGGGGGCAGTTCCACCCAGGTCGACCTCAACCAGCACCTGCCGCCGGATCTCGCCCACAAACTCACCGACCCGCTGGCCATTGCGGGGCTGCCTGCGGGCAGGCTCTTTCAGAGCGCCGCCCCCGATCATCCGTGGGCCATCGAAATCGCCCCCTACCTTTCCCAGCCCGGCGCGATGGGCTCGGACTACCTGATGGCCCTGCTGGGGCTGACCCCTGACGAATTCCAGAGACGGCTCGGAGACGGCTGGCTTGAACAATGGCTGATTCGTCAGGCCGTCCTGGCGCGCACCGGCGCGTGGCTGCTCGATGGTCATGCGAGCGAAGAAGCCCAATACCAGGCGCTCATGGACAACGCGGCCGAAGAAGCCAGGGCGCTCAAACTCACCCTGGGCATCGAACTGAGCGCCGGGCAGATTGCTGCGCTCACGAAGAACATCGTCTGGCTCGTCGAGCGCGAAGTCAACGGTCAGAAAGTGCTCAGCCCCGTGCTGTATCTGGCCCAGAACGCCAACCGCACCGCGCCCAACGGGGCGCTGATGAGCGCGCAAACCGTCCAGATCGCCGGACAGGCGCTCAGCAACGCAGGCACGATCAAAGCGGACAACCTTGTTGCGCTCATCGACGGCAAGCTTGAGAACAGCGGCCTGATGCAAAGCCGGGAGACCCTGGCGCTGCTGGCCGAGACGATCCACAACACCCGAGGCGGCATTTTTGCCGGTCAGGACGTTCTGCTCCAGAGCCAGGGGCATTTCATCAACGAAGCAAGCCTGGCCACGCACGAAGCCCACAACACACCCGAATACCGAACCCGCACGGATTTCATTGACGCCCCTGCGCGCATCGAAGCGGGCAACGCCCTGCTCATTCAGGCCGGAGGCAACCTGATCAACCAGGGAGGCGTGATCCAGGCCAACGGGGACGCCAGCCTCGAAGCGGGGCAAAGCCTCATCCTCGATACCACCGAGACGCGCCAGGAACGGGAAGCCCGTGGTCACAAGTGGGAGCGCAGTTC
>JAITWP010000084.1 GCA_031285365.1 Azoarcus sp. | reverse complement strand
GGCTGCCGCAGTGCCATTCGTTGCCAGCCTGTCTCCATCGGAGCGGGCAAAGGCTGCTGGCGCACCCGTCGTCGTGGATGTCAGCAAGCTTGCCCCCGGCGAGAAGGTCGTGGTCAAGTATCGCGGCAAGCCGGTATGGGTTCTGCGCCGTACTCCAGAGATGCTTGCCTCGCTGGAAGCCGCCAGGGAAAAACTCAGCGACCCGGATTCCGAAAAATCCCTTCAGCCTGCTTACACCAATAACCCGACGCGAGCGCTCAAGGACGAGTTCCTTGTCGCTATCGGCATCTGCACCCACCTCGGTTGCTCGCCGACCGACAAACTCAAGACCGGCAGCGCCGAAGGCATGACTCAGGACTGGACGGGCGGTTTCATCTGTCCGTGCCACGGCTCACTGTTCGATCTTGCCGGGCGCGTGTTCAAGGAGATGCCGGCGCCAACCAACCTCGAAATTCCGCCGTACAGGTATCTTTCCGAAACTGAGATCCTCATTGGCGAAGATCACACCGATTCCAAGGGGGCTTAAGACATGGCTGCAAACGGTTTCCCCAAATACAAGTCGGACGGCTCGCGCCTCGGTGACCTGATGGAGTGGTTTGATGCCCGCTTCCCGATGTCTTCCATGTGGAAGGCGCACCTGTCCGAATACTACGCGCCGAAGAACTTCAACTTCTGGTACTTCTTCGGCTCCATCGCCATCGTGGTGCTCATCATCCAGTTCGTGACCGGGATTTTCCTGACCATGCACTACCAGCCCGACGGCACACTCAACGCCTCGGGCATTTCGGGAGCCTTCGCCAGTGTCGAGTACATCATGCGCGAAGTTCCCGGCGGCTGGTTCATCCGGTACATGCACTCGACGGGCGCATCGGCCTTCTTCATCGTCGTCTATCTGCACATGTTCCGGGGCATGCTCTACGGTTCCTACCGCAAGCCGCGCGAACTGATCTGGATTTTCGGCGTTCTGATCTTCCTGTGCCTGATGGCCGAAGCCTTCATGGGCTATCTGCTGCCCTGGGGACAAATGTCCTACTGGGGCGCGCAGGTCATCCTCAACATGTTCACGGCCATTCCCGTTGTCGGTGAAGATCTCTCGACGCTCATCCGTGGCGATTACGTGGTTTCCGACGCCACGCTGAACCGGTTCTTCGCGCTCCACGTCTGTGCCGTGCCGCTGGCACTGCTCGGACTGGTCGTTGCGCACATCCTGGCGCTGCACGAAGTCGGCTCGAACAATCCGGATGGCGTGGAAATCAAGAACTTCAAGGACGAAAAAGGCATCCCGCTCGACGGCGTGCCCTTCCATCCGCACTACACAATCGGCCACGACCTTCCCGCCAACGTGATCTTCCTGTTCTTCTTCTTCGGGGTCGTTTTCTTCTGGCCGGAAGTCGGCGGTTACTTCCTGGAGTACAACAACTTCCTGCCTGCAGATCCCATGCAGACGCCGGCGCACCTCGCTCCGGTCTGGTACTTCACGCCGTTTTACTCGATGCTGCGCGCGATGGTCTGGAATTTCTTCTGGATCGACGCCAAGGTCTGGGGCGTGATTTCCATGTTCGCCGGTGTGTTGATTCTGCTCTTCCTGCCCTGGCTCGATCGCAGTCCTGCGAAGTCCATCCGCTATCGCGGCCCGATCTTCAAGGTGCTTCTCGCGATCTTCGTGTTCAGCTTCGTGATCCTCGGCTTCCTGGGTACCAAAGCTCCGGACTATCACTTCTTCGGCTATACCCCGTCCGAAGGCTTCAACCCGCTGAACATCCTGCTCTCGGGTAGCTTCCACACCAAGTTCTTCACCTTCTACTACTTCCTCTTCTTCCTGACGATGCCGTTCTGGTCGAAAATCGACAAATGCAAGCCGGTTCCGGAAAGGGTGACGTTCAAATGAAAACGCACGCAATCAAACTCTTCAAGCGCCTCGCTGCCGCCGCTCTTTTTGCGCCAGTCCTGGCGATGGCGGCCGGAGCCCTCCAACTGGACAAGGCCCCGGTCAGTACCGATTCACAAAGTCTCCAACGCGGCGCAGAGTTGTTCGTCAACTACTGCCTGAACTGCCATAGCGCCTCGGCGGTACGCTACAACCAGTTGCAGAAAATCGGCTTTACCGACAAGGAGATCACCGAAAAACTGATCTTCACCGGCGGAAAAGTCGGCGATCTGATGACCATTGCCATGACCCCAGGGAATGCAGAAGCCTGGTTCGGTATCGCGCCGCCCGATCTGTCCCTGATGGCGCGCGCCAAGGCATCGCCGGAAGCCTCGGGAGCCGATTACCTCTATACCTACCTACGCAGCTTCTACAAGGACGAAAAGCGGCCGACAGGCTGGAACAACAAGGTTTTCGCCAACGTCGGCATGCCGCATGCGATGTGGGATCTACAGGAGGGGCAAACGACTGCCGAATTCGACAAGTCGGTAGCCGATCTCGTCTCCTTCATGGTCTGGATGGGCGAACCCATTGCAGGAACACGTAAGTTCATCGGCATTTTCGTCCTGATTTTCCTTGTCGGTTTTTACGTACTCACCCATAAGCTTGGAAAAACCTACTGGAAAGATATTCACTGACCGCGAACATGAACACGCGGGGTTTCCATCCCCGCGTGTTTCAATGGTCCGTCGCTTCACGCACCGCCAGACGGTGCGCTTTCATTTTTGACCCCCGGGGAGCAATCCAATCATGATGAATCTATATTCCGGCACGACAGATCCGTTCAGTCACCGCTGCCGGATCGTGCTCTACGAAAAGGGCATGGATTTCGAGATCATCGATGTCGACCTCTACAACAAGCCCGAAGACATCGCCGTTATCAACCCCTATAACCGTGTGCCGGTGCTGGTCGACCGCGACCTCGTACTCTACGAAGCGAACATCATCAACGAATATATCGATGAGCGTTTTCCACATCCGCAACTGATGCCGCCCGACCCGATCATGCGCGCGCGAGCACGCCAGTTGCTGCACTCCTTCGAGCGCGAAATGTTCGAGCACATCCCGGCACTCGAAGAGAACCAGAAAGGCGTTGAGAAGCCGCGCGCCCATGTGCGCGACCACCTCATCCAGCTTGCGCCAATGTTTTCCAAGCAAAAGTTCATGCTCGGAGACGAGTTCTCCATGCTCGACGTGGCCATTGCCCCATTGCTGTGGCGGCTCGAACTCTACGGCATCGAATTGCCCAAAGCCGCCTCGCCGTTGATGAAATACGCGGAACGCATTTTCAGCCGCCAGGGGTTCATCGATGCCCTGACACCTTCCGAAAAGGTCATGCGCCGCTAGCGGGGAAAGCCGTCATGGTATCCACCAAACCCTACCTGATACGCGCCATTTACGAGTGGTGCGTTGATCAGGGCTTTACCCCTTTCATCGTAGTACAGGTCGACGAGCACACGCTCGTGCCATCCGCTTATGTCCGTGAAGGCCAGATCGTGCTCAACGTCAATCCCGAGGCAACCCATCAGTTCAAGATTGACAACGAACTGGTGGCATTTCAGGCACGCTTTGGCGGCGTGGCACATCAGCTTGTTGTGCCGATCAATAATGTCATGGCAATCTATGCACGCGAGAATGGACAGGGCATGGTTTTCGAGATGTCTGACGCGCAGGAAAACATGGTCGCCGGAAAAGTACCCAACCCCACCGGAACAGGCACGGAACCCCCAGATCCGCCGCCGACGCCACCACCACGGGGCTCGCATCTGAAAGTCATCAAATAAAGGAAAACGCAGAAATGGCAATGGAATGGAGCGAACGTTACGTCCTTGGGGTCGCCCGCATGGACGAAACACATCGGGAATTCATTGATTTCTGCAACGAACTCACCGCTATCGAACCAGGGGATGCGAGCTTTCTTGAACGGCTTGATGCCTTCATCGAGCATACCGCCGCGCATTTCGACCAGGAAAACCGCTGGATGGAAGCAGTGAACTTTCCTTCCTGTCACCGCGAAGAACACGACCGCGTACTGGCCGTGGCACACGAAGTACGCCAGCGCGTTGAAAAAGGTGACCTCTTTCTGGGACGTCGCCTGTTCGAAGAACTACCCGCGTGGTTCAACAGCCACGTCAACACGATGGACACGATGCTGGCTCTTCATCTGAAAGAGTCCGGCTTCGACTTCGAGAATTCTCATCCGCCCCAAAACGGAAACTGAACCGGTGGCGTCTCCCCGCGCATCAGCGCCGCAAGCGTTGACGCCGAACCACAGGCAAGCGTCCAGCCCAGGGTTCCGTGACCGGTATTGAGCCAAAGATTTTCATGACGTTCACCGCGCCCAACGATGGGCACGCCGCCGGGCGTACTCGGACGCAACCCGGCCCAGGGCATGGCGCGTCCGCAGTCGATGGCTCCGGGCAAGCGCGTTTCGGCCCACTCCAGCATGGCGGTAATGCGGGTTGGGTCGATTTCGAGGCCGTAACCGTTCAACTCGGCCGTCCCCGCAATGCGCAGGCGCTCGCCAAGGCGCGAGCACACGATACGGCGTGATTCGTCGGTCAGACTCACCCGGGGCGCGCACAGGGCATCGCTCACCGGCGCGGTAACTGAATAACCCTTGAGCGGGTAAATGGGCAGATGCTCGCCGAGCGGACGCAGCAACCGCCTCCCGTAGCTTCCCAGACAGACCACGACCGCATCGGCGGGGAGGGTATCGCGGCCTCCGGCATGGCAAACCTCGATTTCTGTAACACGCCTGTTGGCAGCGCGCAGGCGTTCGATGTGTGCGCCGTAATGGAAGTTCACCCCTTCGGCGGCAAGAACCTGGGTCAGCGCCTGACAGAAACGCATCGTATCGCCGGACTCATCATCGGGCGCATAAAGACCGCCTGCCAGCCAGGGAATGCTCGCGGCAAGCGCCGGTTCGATCATGGCGCACTGCATGGCAGTGCATGAGCGCAGTTCGATACCCAAAACGCCCAGTTCCCTGATACGGTTCTGCGCACGCGCAAACGACACGGCCTCGAAAAACAGATGCAGAACGCCTTGTCCCCGAGCGTCGTAGCTATCGGCAATACCGGCAACCTCCCTCAACTGCCGCAATTCGGCGAGGCTATGGACGGCCAGTGCAGCAATGGCTGCGGTGTTGCGGCGGGAACGCCACGGCAGGCATTCGCGCAGAAATCCGATCATCCATTGCCACTGCTCCGCATCCAGCCTTGGACGCAGCTTGAGCGGTGCACCCGCGCGACCCATCCAGCGTAGGGCAATAAATGGCGCCAGAGGGTTGGCCCAAGGTTCCGGATGGCTCACCGAAATCTGGCCGCCATTGGCAAAACTGGTTTCCTGCGCGGCTTCATCCCTGCGTTCGATCACACTGACGCGAAAACCCGCCCGGCGCAAAAACCAGGCCGTGGTAACGCCGGTGATACCGGCACCGAGCACCATCACATGGGATGCGCGCTCGTGTCGAAAGCGGGATAATCCATCATCCATATCTCGATTCTCTCACTTTCGTCCCCGGAGAACTCCATGCCACAACGTATCAGTCTGACCCAGTTTCTCATAGGCGAGCAGCGCGCCGGTCGCATATCGGCGGATTTGAGGCTGCTGCTCGAAGTCGTTGCCCGCGCAGCCGAGGCAATCGGAGCCACGGTATCGAAAGGCGCGCTGGTCGGCGCGCTCGGCGAGGCGGGAACCGAGAACGTGCAGGGCGAAGCACAGAAAAAACTCGATGTCATCGCCAATGAAATTCTTCTTCAGGCCAACGAATGGGGCGGCCATCTGGCGGCAATGGCCTCTGAAGAGGTCGAAACCGTCTGCCAGATTCCTTCCGATTACCCAAAGGGTGACTATCTGCTGCTGTTCGACCCGCTCGACGGCTCCTCGAACATCGATGTCAATGTGACCATCGGAACCATTTTTTCGGTGCTGCGCAATCCGCAGGCAAAGGACAAGAACCCGACCGAGGCGGATTTTCTCCAACCCGGCCACAATCAGCTCGCTGCCGGTTATGCGACCTACGGACCTTCGACCCAACTGGTGCTGACCGTAGGAAACGGGGTACATGCCTTCACGCTCGACCGCGAAATGGGCGGCTTCATCTACACCCATCCATTCATGACCGTTCCTGTAGAGACGCGCGAATACGCAATCAACGCTTCCAACGTCCGTTACTGGGAAGCGCCCATGCAGCGTTACATCGCCGAATTGCAGCAAGGCAAGGATGGGCCGCGTGGCAGTGATTTCAACATGCGCTGGATTGCCTCGATGGTGGCCGATGTTCACCGCGTACTGACTCGCGGCGGCATCTTCATGTATCCGCTCGACGAAAAATGCCGCGCAAAGGGCGGCAAGCTGCGGTTGATGTACGAAGCCAACCCGATGGCGATGTTGATCGAACAGGCGGGCGGCGCCGCAACGACCGGGCGTGAACGCATCCTGGACATCGTTCCGGAGCGCCTGCACCAGCGCGTGCCGGTGATCCTCGGCTCACGGGCTGAGGTTGAGCGGGTGACGGCTTACCATCTCGATACCGATGCCTGAAGATCGCGGACTCAAACTCCCTGGAACAGAAAATCAAGCGCCGCCGCAATACGCGCATGCTCCGAAGCAAGCGAAGTAACGGGATGTTTGAGAATGCGCGTGGGTACTGCGCCCATTTGGGGAACATCCAGAAAAAACGATTCCCCTCCGATTTGCAGTGCAGGCAACAAACGTTCCGGGCGTTTGGCTGTGGAGGGAAAACTCTGCAAGCGGCGTAGCGGAACCACCATGCGGCTATTCAGCCCATCGAGCAGATCGCTTTGCACATCCAGCAAGAAAGGCGCTGTATGGGCATGTGCGCCCGGGTTCGGGAAAACGTCGTATTTCGCCATCAGAAAGTTTTCCACTCATCGAGCGGCAAACCTTCCGTGGTCAATGCCTCGTTGTAAGCCACAAAGAAATCTGCGTATTCCTCGCACCAGCGACGCGCCTGCTCTTCCTTGACGACCTTGCGCAAATGCTCGTCGCAAGTCTGCGAAATATTGATATTCAGCGCCTTTGCCGCTTCCAGTACGTCTGGGCTCAGACTTAGATTCGTCGCGCGCCGGGGCGAGCGGCTGGACGAACGAGTGTGGCGAGTGGAAGCAAGATCAAGCATGGTGAACAATTCTGCGCATCAATAATGCGCATCATGTTAGCCCTTGCCGAAGACATGTTCAAGAGTCTCCTGCACGCCAAACGTACACCGACCACTCAAAGCAACAACATATACTCCCGCGCCGCCCGCGTTTCCTTCACGCGCGCCAGCGCCGCACGAGCCTCGTCACAACGAACGCGCACGGGCAAAACGAGGTGGCGACGACGATCCCGCGACCTGAGTTCCATGAAGAGAATCGATGCCGCGTCTGCATCGTGTTCGTCGTCTTCCTGGATGACGCCCCTGCGCGTCACCCATAGCCGCATCGGATCGAGGCCCAACGCCTCTTCGGGGTGCATCAGAAAATCGGCCAACTCGGTGATGATGACCTCGGGCCGCAGAGACTGAAGCTGCTTTTGCAGGCGTTCGTCCAGTGCGGCAATGCGCCGCTCCGGAAGGGCCGAATCCACCCCCGTCGACTGACAGCGGCGGCAGGCCCGTTCCATTTCGCACTCGATCTGGAGCGACTTGTAATCCTCCCGCGTGCGTTCCAGGTGTCCGGCGAAAGTGAGCAGCAGACTGTCGAAAGCCGCTTCCATGAACGCCTCACGAGCCGAAGCGGAATCGTCGGCAGGCAGGATGATCGTCTGATTGGAGAACTGGAGCAGCGTTTGCGGAACGTCAGTCACGACGATCTCGCCCCGCAAGGCTACGCCCAGCACTTTCTTGTCCACCCGTCGCGCCGCCATCAGCGCAATAAAGCTCTCTTCCTGCCAGGATCGCGGCTCGGCAAGATAGGTCCGCACCGGCTCACTGGCAGCCAGCATGGCGCCAATATCATCGGCAGAGGCAAACAGGGCATGAACCAACGGATCGCTGGCGAAACTTTGGCGGTCGATCATGACCGTTGGAGGCAGGCTATCCACCAGCCGGGCACAGAATTCCCGCGCGTGCGCAACCGGCCTGGACAGCCGAGTGGCGAAACCCGGTATCACGGCAAGCGTTTTGTCTACCAGGGCCGCGATACGCTCCAACCCGGCCTGATCAACCGGGTCAGGTGATGAAGTCGGCAGGAAACGGGAGAAAACCTGGGAGAAGGGATTCATCATTGGTCAGGGCCCTGAATATCCTGTGTTGCGTGTTCGGGCAACCACCCCGCGCTTGATGAGTGCGCGCGTGTCCGGGCAACCACCCCACCCCTTCGGGGCACCCCTCCATAGAGGGGAATTAACCCATCACTTCATGGGAGAATTTTGAAATTTCCTCGAACCATGCCTTGTTTTTACAGGGAAAGGGCATCGCTTTTTTAACGCTGCCGACCGTTTACCTGAGCACCCCCGGACTCCCTGCGGAAATTTCTTGACGATCTTTCCATCATGCGGGCTTGAAAACTCCCCAACCCGCCCCTATTATTAGCACTCGTTGCACACGAGTGCTAACGTCCGATCAATATCGGAACCTGACCCATTTTCTGGCGGGCGCGATGCCCGCCTCGTTGATTCTGAAAGAGAGGAGCCAAAACAATGAAAATCCGTCCCCTGCACGATCGCGTGATCGTCAAGCGTCTGGAAGCCGAGCGCAAGACTGCCAGCGGAATCGTCATTCCGGACTCTGCGGGCGAAAAACCCGACCAGGGCGAAGTACTGGCCGTGGGTAACGGCAAAATCCTTGATGACGGCAAGGTTCGTCCGATGGCCGTCAAGGCTGGCGACCGTGTCCTGTTCGGCAAATACGCCGGACAAGCCGTGAAGGTCGAAGGCGAGGAACTGCTCGTCATGCGCGAAGAAGACATCATGGGCGTGGTCGAAGCCTGATCGGCTCGTCTCACTGACCTCTCCCCTTTCAAGCTTTCATCCAACCGAATTTTCCTGGAGTCCATTCAATGGCATCTAAAGAAGTCAAATTTGGCGATTCCGCCCGTGAGCGCCTGGTCGCTGGCGTCAATCTCCTCGCCAACGCCGTCAAGGTCACCCTCGGCCCCAAGGGTCGCAACGTCGTGCTGGAGCGTTCCTTCGGCGCACCCACCGTCACCAAGGACGGCGTTTCCGTCGCCAAGGAAATCGAATTCAAAGACAAGTTCGAGAACATGGGCGCGCAAATGCTCAAGGAAGTCGCCTCCAAGACTTCCGACATCGCCGGTGACGGAACCACCACCGCCACCGTGCTGGCCCAGTCCATCGTGCGCGAAGGCATGAAGTTCGTGGCCGCCGGCATGAACCCGATGGATCTCAAGCGCGGTATCGACAAGGCCGTCATCGCCACCGTCGACGAACTGAAGAAGATTTCCAAGCCCTGCCAGTCCAACAAGGAAATCGCCCAGGTCGGCACCATCTCTGCCAACTCCGATGACGACGTTGGCAACATCATCGCCCAGGCGATGGAAAAGGTTGGCAAGGAAGGCGTCATCACCGTCGAAGACGGCAAGAGCCTGAACAACGAACTCGATGTCGTCGAAGGCATGCAGTTCGACCGCGGCTACCTCTCGCCCTACTTCATCAACAACCCGGACAAGCAGGTTGCCATCCTCGAAAACCCCTACGTCCTGCTCTTCGACAAGAAGATCTCCAACATCCGCGACCTCCTCCCGGTGCTGGAGCAGGTTGCCAAGGCGGGCCGTCCGCTTCTCATCATCGCTGAGGATGTCGAAGGCGAAGCCCTTGCCACCCTCGTCGTGAACAACATCCGTGGCATCCTCAAGACCGCCGCCGTCAAGGCGCCGGGCTTCGGTGACCGCCGCAAGGCCATGCTCGAAGACATCGCCGTCCTCACCGGCGGTCAGGTCATCGCCGAAGAAGTCGGCCTTACCCTCGAAAAGGCGGGCCTGCAAGACCTCGGTCAGGCCAAGCGCATCGAGATCGGCAAAGAAAACACCATCATCATCGACGGTGCCGGTGAAGCCGACCGCATCGAAGCGCGCGTCAAGCAGATTCGCGTCCAGATCGAAGAAGCCACCTCCGACTACGACCGCGAAAAGCTGCAAGAGCGTGTTGCCAAGCTCGCCGGCGGCGTGGCCGTCATCAAGGTAGGTGCGGCGACCGAAATCGAGATGAAAGAGAAGAAGGCTCGCGTCGAAGACGCCCTGCACGCCACTCGCGCTGCCGTGGAAGAAGGCATCGTTGCTGGCGGCGGCGTTGCCCTCCTGCGCGCCCGCGCCAGGATTGCCACCCTCAAGGGCGACAATCACGACCAGGACGCCGGCATCAAGATCGTCCTGCGCGCCCTGGAGCAACCCCTGCGCGAAATCGTCGCCAACGCGGGTGACGAACCCTCCGTCGTCGTCAACAAGGTCGTTGAAGGCGAAGGCAACTTCGGCTACAACGCCGCCACGGGCGAATACGGCGACATGGTCGAACAGGGCGTGCTCGATCCCACCAAGGTCGCGCGCACTGCGCTACAAAACGCTGCCTCCATTGCGGGCCTGATGCTCACCACCGACTGCATGATTGCCGAGCTGGTCGAAGACAAGCCCGCCATGCCCTCGATGGGTGGCATGGGCGGAATGGGCGGAATGGGTGGCATGGACATGTAAGTCCTGCCCCACATGTAGGAGCGGGCTTCAAACCCGGCCTGAAATGGCCCCGCAAACGCGGGGCCATTTTTTTCGCGGCAAACCCAACCCCGTTGCCATTGACTTCACCGTCTCCACCGCGATAATTCGCCCTCCCCCCGCCCGTTAGCTCAGTTGGTAGAGCAGCGGACTGAAAATCCGCGTGTCCTTGGTTCAATTCCGAGACTGGCCACCAAATACCATTCCAAAGCAGTTCGATAAAGGCCAGAAACTCCAGCAAATATAAGGGTTCTGGCCTTTTTCGCGTCTACTCAAAGTATGGCCGATACCCGACGACGGGTGAAGGAAACACGGGTAGCTCGTGACAGAAGCGCAAAAACAAATAACAAAGAGGTTCGGCTCGCAAACCTTCGGTTTCTGGCTCCGGAAGGTTTTGTTTCGAGACGAAGTGTGAGTGATGCAGCGCTGATCAAGACGCCTTATTTCACGTCAACATCATTGATACGCGTCTCGATCTCCCGACACATCCTCATAACCGTAGCGAAGTCCGGTTGGTCGCCTGATAGCAAGCCGTCTTCCAGCATGGCTCTGTAATCACGCTCAAGGGCAGTAAACGTTTCACCTTCCGGCACCAGGCGGGTCGCACCCATAACAGCAAGGTAGTAGTTGATTTTTTCGCCTTGAGCATCCTTCTCTACGAAAAATGCTGATTTGTGTTCGGCTACCTGCCGCGCCAGTATGCGGTCGGTAAGCGCCGAGGCGAAGTACGGGGAGTTTGCAATGGCGGCCAAGTCATACCAGTGGCGGGAATAACGCTCGCTGCGCAATCGGCCTTGCAGGCAATAGACATGCATGGCAGTTGCTTTTTCCCAGAAGGTTCGTTCGGCAGTCATGACCAAAGGCGTCGCCGTTGGGAATTCGACGTTCCGGATTTCATCTGCAATGTCACAAGCAATGGGGTGAGTTTGATGGGGTTCGCCGGTGGCACGAGCACCGAACTCCAACTGGACGTGGGCTGCGGCATAGCCGGTGCCGGTCTTGAGAGCAGGATAACTCACCAACAGTGTTTCATTTTTATCGCTGGCAATGGCAAGCGTCGCGTCTTGTCCAGTTTCTTCC
>JAITWP010000076.1 GCA_031285365.1 Azoarcus sp. | reverse complement strand
CGAGATGAAGGTTTCCACGAACACCCCCAACGTGGCCTGGCTTCGCGTGAATCGGCTGGTGACCTTGCCAACCGCCTTGAAGATTGCCGAGGCGCTGAGGGTTGATGATGCTCCTGGAGGAACTAGCGACGCGACTTCAGTGCCGCGCGAGTTGTTCGACCACCTTTCCGCCAACGAACAGTCACTGGTGGATTTCATGCGTACCTCGCCGTTGCAGGGATACGATGACATCGAGTTCGAGCGCAACCGCAGCCTGCCGCGCGAGGTCACGCTTTGAGTTACCTGATCGACACCAACATCCTGTCGGAACTGCGCCGCAAACAAGCCGATGCAAACGTCGTGGCGTGGGTGCAGGCGCGTCCACGTCAATCGCTGTACCTCTCCGTCCTGAGCCTCGGTGAAATCCGAAAAGGCATCGAAGGCGTTGCCGATACGGCGTTTCGCCAGATTCTCACAGACTGGCTGGAGGTGGAATTGCCCAATTACTTCGCTGGCAGGTTACTGGGTATCGACGAGCAGGTTGCCGACCGCTGGGGCCGCACGCAGGCCAACGCTGGTCGCACGCTGCCTGTCGTCGACGGGTTGTTGGCGGCCACGGCCCTGCAACACGACCTGACGCTGGTAACGCGCAACGTCAAGGACTTCGAGGGGCTTGGCGTACCACTCGTCAATCCGTGGAAAACTTGTTTGGGTTAGCGAATCATTTTGGCGTCCGCGGCGTCCCTTTTAAATGGTGTCTGACGAGCCGTGCGGCGAAATCAAGGCACTGAGCAGCACGTTGGTGTCCAGAACGACACGCATCAACGTTCACCCGCCCCCCTGTCATCATCCTGTCACAAACACCCTCTATAAATCCCCTGATCTCCAACTCCCATTCCCCAGATGGCCGTCTCTCTCTCCGTCGCTCAACGCCAACCCCGCTTTTCCCGCCGCAAATGGTTCAACCGCCTCGCCATCACGCTTTCCATGTGCGCGATGCTGTTCGGCGTGTTCTGGCTGGCGTGGATATTGTGGGAGACGGTTACCATCGGCATCTCCAGCCTGAGCATCTCGATGCTGACGGAAAGTACGCCGCCGGCCGGAGAAGAAGTTGGGATAGGAGGGCTGGCCAACGCAATGATGGGTTCGTTCCTGATGGTGGTGCTGGCTACGTTCGTCGGCACGCCCATCGGCATCCTCACGGGCATTTATCTGGCCGAATACGACCCGCGCGGTAAACTCTCGTTTACGGTGCGTTTCATCAACGATCTCCTGCTCTCCGCGCCTTCCATCATCATCGGTCTCTTCGTGTACGCGGTCATCGTGATGAGGTTCAAGCAGTTTTCCGGATGGGCTGGCGCGGCGGCGCTGGCGCTCATCGTCATCCCCATCGTGATTCGCACGACCGAAAACATGCTGGCGCTGGTTCCCGCCGGACTGCGCGAAGCGGCCTACGCGCTGGGTGCGCCGAAATGGAAGGTCATCTCCCGGATCACACTGGTTGCCGCACGCGCCGGGGTGCTGACCGGCATACTGCTTGCCGTGGCGCGCATCTCCGGAGAAACCGCGCCGCTGCTCTTCACCGCCCTGAACAACCAGTTCTGGAAAGCGAGCATGTCCGGCCCGCTCGCCAACCTGCCGGTGACCATCCTGCAATTTGCCATGAGCCCCTACGAAAACTGGCAGCAACTGGCCTGGGGCGGCGTGTTCCTGATTACGCTCACCGTGCTCGGTCTCAATATCCTGGCCCGAATACTGTCCCGTGAGAAATTGAAATAGATATGCCAACAACCCGAAAATCCCTCCTTCCCCGCCCCATACAAACGGATGCGAACATGGATGCCTCCTCCTCTGTCCCGTCCGCGCCGATCAAGATGGCTGTCCGGGATCTGAATTTTTATTACGGCAAATTCCAGGCGCTCAAGGAAATCAGCCTCGACATTCCGGAATGTTGCGTGACGGCTTTCATCGGACCTTCCGGCTGCGGCAAATCGACGCTCCTGCGCACCTTCAACCGGATGTTCGAGCTATACCCGGAACAGCGCGCCACCGGCAGCATCCTGCTCGATGGCGAAAACCTGCTCACCTCGAAACAGGATGTGGCGCTGATCCGCGCCCGCATCGGCATGGTGTTCCAGAAACCCACACCGTTCCCGATGTCGATCTTCGATAACATCGCCTTCGGGGTAAAACTGTTCGAGAATCTCTCCCGCGTCGACATGGAAGAGCGCGTGGAATGGGCGCTCCGGAAAGCGGCGCTTTGGGACGAGGTGAAAGACAAACTCACCCAGAATGGCGCCAGTCTTTCGGGCGGTCAGCAGCAACGGCTGTGCATCGCGCGCGGTATTGCAATCAAGCCGGAACTCCTGCTGCTCGATGAGCCCTGCTCCGCGCTGGATCCAATTTCCACCGCGCGCATCGAAGAACTGATTGCGGAGTTGAAGAAAGACTACACGGTGATCATTGTTACGCATAACATGCAGCAGGCAGCGCGGGTGAGCGACTATACCGCCTACATGTATCTTGGCGAACTCATGGAATTCGGTGAAACTGAACGGATGTTCCTGAAACCCGCCCGGCGCGAAACCGAGGATTACATTACCGGACGCTTTGGCTAAACCTCAAGCTGAGTCCCCCATTCCGGAAAAGACCGACATGACCGAAAGACATCTTTCCTCCCAGTTCGACAGCGACATAAACAGCGTTTGCTCAAAACTCATGCAAATGGGCGGGCTGGTTGAGACGCAAACCCAGCGTGCCATCAATTCGCTGGCCAATTTCTCCGTGTCCGAAATCGACGATGTGCTCGCCACGGAGGCCCGGATCGACCAGATGGAAATCGAAATCGACCACACCCTCACCGCTGTCATCGCGCGCCGTCAACCCACCGCCCGTGACCTGCGGCTGTTGCTG
>JAITWP010000002.1 GCA_031285365.1 Azoarcus sp. | reverse complement strand
CAACCAAACCATGGAACTGCTTGAAGCGGCGCTTCTACGCTTTCGCGATGGCGAACACCTCAAGGTCATGCTGATCCGTTCCACCGGGCGATATTTCTGTTCGGGCGCTGATGTGCGCGAAAACGGTCTCGCATGACCTTGAGGTGTTCGCCATCGCGAAAGCGTAGAAGCGCCGCTTCAAGCAGTTCCATGGTTTGGTTGCTCAGCGCGTTGAGCGTATCGGGACGATTTAACGTCGCAACAAGAATACCCTCATCGACCTCTTCGGTCAGCAAATGCGGCACTTGTGTCACCATGTAAACCCTAGTCTCACCTTGATCCCGTTTTGCGGATTGGGTCCGCATTGCTTATCGCACTGGATTTCCAGAGGATTCAGTCTTCATTCAATCCCGCTGATTGAGGGGCGGGTGCAACAACTTTCTTGAATTCCTCCCATATAATGACAAGTATTCAGGGCCTGAATTTGTCGGAGCATGATAAAGTGGGAGTCATCTCCGGAGCCTGCTACGGAGATACTTGAGATCCCGCCGTGCCAGCGCCTTCCCCGAATCGTATGCGCGCGTCCTGGAGATTGCTGCGAACAACGCACAGCTTGTCGAAGAGAAACTCGATCTCCTGCACGGACAGGCCGGCGTACGCCTTGTCTAGGCACTCCTGCGCGAGGGGGCTGAGAATCTCAAGCAACCGCTTCGCCTTCGCTGTCAGGAAAAGGCAGCGCGCTCTCCGGTCTGTTGGATGCGCTTCGCGCGAGATGAGATCGGTCGTTTCCAGACGCATGACTAGGCGCGACACACTGATCGGCTCGACCGCGAACATTTGGGCGAGTTGCGACTGGCCGATTCCTTCGTGACGCAAGAGCGCCATGAGCACCTGCCATTGGACGCACGTGACGCCGATCTCGCGCGCCTTTGCGTCGAAAGCACGGCGCAGGAGCCGGTTCACCTGGTCCAAGAGCCGTCCTACCTCGTGTGTCGGTCTCGACGATGCAAGGCCTCGGTCGGACTTCATGGGTGCGTCGAGGGCGCCCCCCGTTATTGCGGTGAGGCTACCTGGCTGCCCGCAGCTCGCGCTAGCGGAGAGCGATTGCGAGTTCCCGCCGCTCAAGCGGCAGACGCCTTTTCGTGTTTAGACGCAGCCGCCGGGCGATCTCTGAGCTTATCGAAATCTGCCTCGTGCTTGGGCCGGATAGTTCCGCAGATAACGGCACAAACGGTCCTGTGGCCACGGTAATTGAAGGTGAAAAAACGGTGATTCTGGTCGTGGAGGGTAGTGGAAAATGCGATCGCAGCAATGGACCGCCACATACGGACCGTATCGCGGAAAAAGAGCGGGCCGGTCATTCGGTAAATTCCTCGACGCGCGCAGGTCGTGGTAAATACCAATTTCTATCTGATCCCCTTGCAATATGGGAACTCCGCATCAGAATCTCGATGCATAACTTAGGAAGCCGAAATTTGGATCCAATCGAATGAAATGATCCTCTGTCATCGTGAACAATATCGTTGTTTTGGCCGCGCCTGCTCAGGTCGGGAGACCATTCGCGCCCGAGGCATGGCACGCGGCTATGTAGCCGAAGACCATCGAGGGACCGACGCTGGCACCTGCGCCCGGATAGCACCGCCCCACAACCGCAACGGACGAATTGCCAGTGACGTAGAGACCTTCGATCACCGAGTCGTCCTCGCGCAGCGCGCGACCATACTCATCAGCAACGATTCCGCCCGCAGTCCCAACATCACCAGGATAGATCGCACAGGCATAGAACGGCGCCTTGCGGATCTCGCCGAGGTTGGGATTGGGACGCACGGTCGGGTCACCATAATAGTTATTGTAAGCGCTCTCTCCGCGGTGGAAGTCCTGATCGATGCCATCTGCGGCGAAGTGATTGAACCGCGCAACCGTATCAAGGAGTCCACCAGCATGAATGCCACACTTCTCCGCAAGCACGGCTAAGCTATCGGCTTGCTTGAGATAACCGTTGTCAAGCAACCGCTGCGGAGGCTTGCCAGGAAACATCGTCCCCCATGGATAGGTGTTGCGATGCCGGCTGTCGAAGATCGCCCAAGCCGGTACCGCACCGGCCGCATACATCTTCTGGCCAAATTCCATGTAACCCGCGGACTCGTTGGCGAAGCGACGTCCATCCTTCCCCACGACAATGCAGTGCGGCTTGCCAATGTCGTTGGGCGAGTGGAATCCGGCTGAGCCGCCCTCGGGATAGTACGAGCCTGGCAGCCACCACGACTCATTCATGAAGTCGAGCTTGGCGCCAAGCGCCATGGCTGCCAGAATGAGATCGCCGGTGTCAGCCGGGCTAACGAGCGTCCAATCGACCGAGGTCGGTTTGGGCTGGTATTTCTCGCGCATTTCAAGATTACGCGAGAACCCGCCGGCATTGATGAGAACGCCCAGCCGCGCGCCAATACGCCGTTCGTGCCCGTCGCGCACGGCGACCACACCGATCACGCGCCCGTTCTCGGTGATGAGATCACGCACCGGCGTGCCAGTCCAGACCGGTACGCTCGCGCGCTTGGCGAGCTGGAACATGCGGCCCTGCAGGGCCGGCCCCGCGCCACGCAGATCCTTACCAAAGAACTTCTTAAGCATCATCCGCCACGCAATCCGGGCGGCGACGACCTTGCCCTTAAAGGTCTTCTTGGCGACGAACAGGTGGACCGATTCCGAGCTATTCATAGGAATGTCTGTGGTTAGGGCCAACTGTGCGAGGTGCGGTTTCCAGTCGCCGAGTTCATTCGCGTCAAATAGCGGCGCGGTAAGCGAGCGGCCGGAAGCGCGGCCGCCGGGAAGCTCGTCATGGTAGTCGGGCCACTGCGCGTCGACAAACTTCATGCCCTTAGCTTCCAGGAATCGCACCATCTCTGCGCCGCCCTGGATGAAGGCCATGCGCCTTTCGAGCGTGACTTCCTGGGCCGAAGCACCCGCGACCGCCTCCATGTAGGTACGTGCCTGCTCGGGGGAATCCTGCGTTCCATCGGGATTGGAGATGTGGTTGTTCGGAATCCAGATAACACCACCCGAATAGGCGCTGGTCCCTCCGAAGACGGACTGCTTCTCAAGGATGACGACGTCGCGGCCTTGATCCTTCATCACGAGAGCAGCGGGAACGGAACCGCCGCCGCTTCCTGCGATAACGAAATCGTATTCCTCATCGAACCGGTGCTTGGTCATCAACCCTTCTTCCCCATGCCGAAGCTGAAGCCGAGGTGATCGTAAAAACCGCTCGGCACAGGCTGGAACACCTGCTCGTCCACGTGAGAGGTGATCGCCGCTTGGTGCGCCGCCACATCCTCAATCGACCACTCGGACCGGTAAACCCCTGGGGTCTCGGCGAAATAGGCCTTGCCTACACGGCCAGCGAGCGCAACGAGGAGCTGCGCTGTATCCTTGCAGCTCTCGTGGGCGAGCCAACCGACGGTGGGCGAGACGAGCTCGGGCCCCATCGGCGGGAAGGCCGAGGTGTCTCGGCCCTCGAACAGCCGCGTCTCGGCAGCGGGCACGATGCAGTTGCTAGTGACGTTGTGCTCGGCGCCCTCGAGCGCCAAGGCATTTGACAAGCCGA
>JAITWP010000222.1 GCA_031285365.1 Azoarcus sp. | reverse complement strand
CGTCGCCGATGGTGAGGATGGTGTACGTGTGGGCCGCGTCGCCAATCGCCATGTCGTGCTGGATGACGCCTATGAACAATCCCCCGATGATGTTGATGATCAGAATCAGGATGGCTGCGATGGCGTCTCCCCGCACGAACTTGGAAGCGCCGTCCATCGCCCCGAAGAAATCGGACTCCTGCGCTACTTCCTTGCGGCGCTGCTTGGCGGTTTTCTCGTCGATCAGGCCCGCGTTCAGATCCGCGTCGATGGCCATCTGTTTGCCGGGCATCGCGTCCAGTGTGAAGCGGGCGCTTACTTCCGCGATCCGCCCCGCACCCTTGGTGATGACCACGAAATTGATGATGGTGAGGATCACGAACACCACGATGCCTACGGCAGTATTGCCGCCTACGAGAAACTGCCCGAACGCCTCAATGACCTTACCCGCAGAATCCGCGCCGCCGTGCCCATGAAGCAGCACGATTCGGGTGGACGCCACGTTGAGCGAGAGCCGCAACAGCGTGGTGACGAGCAACACCGTGGGAAACGCGGAAAAATCCAGCGGGCGGCGTGCGTACATCGCCACCATCATCACCATCACCGATACTGCGATGTTGAACGTGAAAAACACGTCCAGCAGGAACACCGGCAGCGGCAGCACCATCATCGCCAGAACCATGAGGATCAGGAGCGGGGCTGCCAGTGCGCGCAGGTTTTCGGGCGCCAGAATCCGGCGCAGGCTCAGGGTGTATTCGTTAGCCATTCGGGATCGAACTCGTATTCACATTCATGTTTATTGTCATGGGTCAGTCTTCCGGAGGCAGGCCGGGGTCGAGCGCGGCGGGAACCGGCAGATCGGTGGGGGGGGCCGGTGTGGGCAGGTCGTTTTTCATTGCTTCGTTCAACTGATAGACGTAGGCCATCACTTCGGCCACCGCAGTGAACAGCGGCGCGGGAATCGCTTCTTCCAGTTCGCAATGCGCAAAGAGCGCGCGGGCGAGCGAGGGCGCTTCCAGCAGGGCTACGTTGTGTTCGCGGGCAATCTCCCGGATTTTCAGCGCCTGTTCGCCGCGCCCCTTGGCCACGACGATCGGCGCGGACATGCGTGCTGCGTCATAGCGTAACGCTACCGAGAAGTGCACCGGATTCGTTACCACCACATCGGCCTTCGGTACCTCGGACATCATCCGGCGGCGCGCCATTTCGCGTTGTAGTGAGCGGATGCGGCCCTTGACGTGCGGGTCACCCTCTTGTTCCTTGTTCTCGCGCTTGACCTCTTCCTTCGTCATGCGCAGTCTCTTGTGGTATTGCCACAACTGAAACGGAACATCGAGGAGCGCGAGCAACCCGAGGCTCAGGACGATCAGTAATGCGATCCAGGCTACCGTGGAGGCAAAATCGGCGATTGCGGGTAGCAATGGCTCTTTCATGAAATCGAAAAGGTGGTCGCGGTTGCGCCACAGTACGGTCGCGCCGACTCCTCCGATCAGCGCTGCCTTCAGGACCGCCTTGAGCATCTCGGCCAAGCCATGCAGCGAAAACATGCGCTTGAAGCCCTGGAGCGGGTTCAAGCGGTCGAATTTCAGGCCCAATACCTTGGGCGCGAAGAGCAGGCCCCCCAGCATCAACGGAGCGGCTAGCGCTGCCAGTATCAACGTGAGAAAAAGAGGAAGCAACGTCAACAGCGCCCCACCGAACAGGCTTTGCACCCATTCGATGATCACAAGAGGGTTCGTTTCATATGCCAGACGACGATCGAAAGAAAAACCGAACCGCATCAACTCCAGCAGTCGTCCTCCTATCCAGCTGCCGAGCATCAGGAGAAAGAGCGCGCCTGTCGTCGTCACCAGGAAGGTCTGGAGTTCGCGCGACTGCGGAACCTGCCCCTCTTCGCGGGCCTGCTGCAATCGTCGGCCTGATGCAGGTTCGGTTTTTTCCTGGTCGCTGTCTTCTGCCACGGCTGGCTCCATGCCTCACGTGCCGCGCCACGCCGGAATGGCAATGACGCAAAATGGTACGTGGGACATTATCCCCACCATCCCATTCGACAATGGTCGGATGTGCGCGGGGAAAGTCGCCTTAATTCGTGGATTTCACACCCTCGATTCGGTCTCCTGCCTTGACCCCATGCTTGGCAAACCAGCCCTGGTTCATTTCCAACGCATAACGCGCCGGCCTTGACGAGCAATGGGATTCCTCACTTAGTGGGGTCATGTCCTCGATATTGAGAATGCGCCCTTCTTCGTCGAGAAACGCAACCGACAATGGAATCAGCGTGTTCTTCATCCACATGCAGAGACGGATCGAAGACGAGTACACGAACAACATGCCCTGATCGGGAGGAAGACTGCTCCGGTACATCAGCCCAAGCTGCCGTGTTTTTTCGTCGGCGGCGACTTCGACATCGATACGGAGCTTTTCCTTGCCTACTTCCAGGCTCGTCCGCTGGGCATTCGCCGCACCCGCTACCGCCAGAACCACTCCCATCACCAGAGCACGTCGTATCATTGTCCCTTTCATTGCCTTCACCATTTCGCTCTTTCGACCCCAATTTTCATCATGCCCGCCATACTACGCGCCATTTGCGCCGATATTACGGCATTGACCGCCGATGCCATCGTCAACGCCGCCAACAATACCCTCCTGGGCGGTGGCGGAGTCGACGGAGCCATCCACCGCGCCGCCGGGCCGGAACTGCTGGCCTACTGCCGCACCCTGAACGGCTGCACCACGGGGGAAGCCAAAATCACCCCCGGTTTCCGTCTTCCTGCCCGGTACGTCATCCATACCGTAGGCCCCGTTTGGCATGGCGGCGAACATGGCGAACCGGCTCTGCTTGCCGCCTGCTATCGCAATGCGCTGGAACTTGCCGCTCAGACCGGGCTGAAAACCATCGCCTTTCCCTGCATCAGCACGGGTGTCTACGGCTATCCGCCCGAGTTGGCTGCTCCGCACGCGATCTCCGCCGTACGGGAAGCGTTGCCGCCCGGTATCCGGGAAGTGATCTTTTGCTGCTTCTCGGAAGCGGAACGGATGCGATACGACGGGCTAATGAAAGGATGAGATGCGATAGCTCATTTTGTCGTCAAAAATTATGATGGGAGGTTGCGCAAAAGGGGTGTTTTCATATAGGATGACGTATTAATAATAATACGTTGTTCGTTTTCCGTTCGTGTAATGCGGAGCTTTATTTGGGTGCAGGAGCATGTCAACCAAGGGAGTTGATCATGGATAACAGAGAGTTTATTAGAATGCTTTCAGAAGCAACAAATACAAAAAAACCACTAAATATTGAGGACTCGCCTGGCAAGCAATTTGGTCACAATGAAATATCCGAAGCCAAAGCCAATGATAGACTGATCGCCCTGGACTTTAGGGCGATTGGTGCTCCGTCTTTTGAAAGCTGGATTACTGACAATCGCAAATTTAGAAAAGGCAAGCATCTGGAAGATGGCATTGAATATGACTACTTTGATTTTGATTGGAGTCTGGTAAACGATCGCTTGTTTGCTACGATCAAAGTAAATATTCTGGATAATCATGACAGCGTTCATGATGTCTTTCGCAGGCATGCCGCAGGTATTGCCCCATCAACGCCTGATCCACGATTGTCTCATGTTTGGAAGCCTTACAAAAAAGACATCGGAACAGTTTGTGCACGTACTGCCATATCGACTTTTTTTGTTTATGAAAATGTTTTTGTCGACGTCAGGGCGGTTCCCATCTTGCCAAGAAGTAACCTTCTGCATGATATTCTCAGCGATTGGACCGATGAAAGACTGGTTCCCAAATCGCCCAGTGGTGATCCGTGGGATATGCTCATTGCGGAATGGATTTACGGCATCCTGAAGGCAGCCCCGAGCTTCAAGGTATTTCCAGCAGAACCCAGATTACGATAGATCGTTGACTCGTCCAGAGTCAAAAGACCTATCGGGTGGTAAAGTTCCAGCCTCCCAAGCCCTGAGAGGTTCGCAAAATTTCAAATACTCACCCATTCCTCGAAATCGCCGCTCTCCAGACCGTCTCCGGACCCAATGTGGCGACCAACCTCGCA
>JAITWP010000218.1 GCA_031285365.1 Azoarcus sp. | reverse complement strand
GTGAAATATTTCCATTTATTGTATCACAAAATGTTATTGGATCTCTCTATGTAACCGTCATTTAGAAGGCGTGAATTCAATGACAAGGAGGTTTGTGGCGAGAGTTGTGGGGGCAGAGTGAGAGAGTAACCCAACCGCGAGAGAAGCAAAAATGCGTCATACCTCAACCAATTTACCCGCCAAAGAATCAGGGTCCGATGATTCTTCTTGTCCTCCAATCGTTACCGATTCGCTGATTCCAGGTTCTTTCTATCTTGTGCGCTCCAATTTGCCTGGCGTGTGTGTCGAGATCGAGAACCCGGATTCGGAGTTTCCGAGTGTGAGCTTTGATTTCGAGGAGGAAAAGGAGGACAGTTGAGCACACGCCGGGTTTCGATTTCCGGCTTGTGACAACTCGACGTTACAGAGTCTCCTGTGGCGCGCTTGCCCCCTGATACAAGGGTTGCGTTCGGCATATACTCAAAAAGAAAAAGGCCGAACCCGTGCTGCGGGTTCGGCCTTTTTCTTTCTTTGGAAGGTTAGGTCAGGCTTTCTTCACCCATCCCATCGGCTTGCCGAGAGGCAGGATTTGACGGCCGAAAAAGGTATTCAGGAAGATTGCGCCTGTAGCGTAGAAGCCCAGCAGGGAAATTGACAGTTCCGACCATCCGGCCAAGGCGCCGAAAAGTTTGAAGTTGTCAGACCCCGGTTCACATGCGACGAGTTGCAGTCCAAGCGAAGCAAGGAGTACGAGGATCAGCGTCAGAATGATGCCGAAGACCTTGTTGCACTCCCAAGCGGTGACGGTGATGAAAATGCAGAAGAACAGAAAGGCGAAGCAGGCGTAGCCGAATTGCTTCAAATCGGCAGCGGCGGCAATATCAGCGCCGAAAAAGCCCATTTTGATGGCCCATGTCAACGCGACGGCTATCCAGAAAAGGCCGAAAGCGCCCAGTACGATCGAGCCGAAGTAATTGTTGCGTTTGAAATCGATAGCGGCAGCCCATAATTGGGCAAAGGATCCGAGGAAAATCGCCCAGGGTATCAGCATTGAGGTGTTGCCTGATGTCCAACCCAGCTTATTGGTTGCAGCAACAAATGTGATCAGGGAAAGGCCAAATACGCCCAACGCGGTCGGATCGGCATTGACGATCTTGGTTTCTTGAACTTGAGACATTATGTCTCCTCCGTCGTGTTTTTGAGTGGATGTTCAGCGATCAAACTATTACGTATCACAGAGTCACATGTTAAAGATTGATCTGCTGCGGGTTTGAGCCTAGCACGGGCGATAGGTTCTGTGAACGGAGGGGATTTTTAAGTCAGCGCGCCAAAAAAATCCCCGCCATGTGGCGGGGATTGCGTTTGACTCGTATTCGATGCTGTTCAAATGAATCGTTTTGCATCGTCGGTTCCGGCGGAGAGCCGGAACCGATTGCGGTGGGTTCAGGCCGCAGGCTTCAGCCTTTTCCGTGTCATGTTCATTGCCACGTAAGAGAGCGCAAGACCGACGAGAGCCAGGCAGCCAGCAATGATGAAGGCATTTGTATAATCGCCGCCGCTTGCTTCCTTGATTCTCGAAGCCAGTTGCGGACCCACGGTACCGCCGACACCGTAGGCAAAGAAGATGATGCCGTAATTCATGCCCAGGTTCTTGGAACCGAAGGCTTCCGCCGTAATGGAGGGGAAGCAGCCCATGACGCCGCCGAAGCAGAGCACCACACTGATGAGCACCACGATATACAGCCCATAGCTTGTCACCTGGGTCATGCCCAGCATCGCCAGCGCGGTAACAGCAAACATCAGGTAGAGCACAGTGAAACGGCCCAGCTTGTCCGAAACCCAGCCCCAGAAGAGACGCCCGCTCGTATTGGCAGCCGCCAGGATGAATACGGCGGTAGCGGCCATGATTTCGGTAGCCTTGGCCACGTCCAGAGCAATAGGTTTGGCGAGCACCATGAACATGAGCCCGGATATGCAGCCGATGGTGTAGACGGTGAAAAGAACGTAGAACAGAGGGTCGGAGAGCATTTCTCTCCAGTTCTTGTCAACGGAGGCAGGAGCCGCACCGCCCGCAGCCGGAGCAGGAGGCGTCCACCCGGGAGGAGCGTAGCCAGCCGGAGCAGTCCTGACCTGGGTTACGCAAAGAGTGATCAGCACCAGATAGGCAACGCCAAACATCCTGAAGATATCCTGAACCGGATAATGCTGTAAAAGCCATTGAACAAGATATACGCTGAACATTGCGCCGGAGGCAAAACCCGCCACGACAAGACCGGAAGCAAGCCCTCGTTTGTCCGGGAAAAACTTCACGGTGTTGGCTACCGTACAGGCGTAGATGGAACCGATGCCTATGCCGCCCAGGACGCCATAAGTCAGGTACAACATGGGCAGGCTGGTGACGAAGCCCGTCAGGAAGATGGCTGTGCCGAAGATGATGCCGCCTACGAAAATCACCTTCTTTGGTCCGATGGTGTCCTGAAACTTGCCTGCAATGATCATGGCAAGGGGGATGACGAGCGTACAGATGGAGAAGGCCAGGGCAACCTGGGAGGTCGCCGCATCCAGAATTTGCATCAGGGGTTTCACGTACACGCTAAAGGCATAAAGGGCTGTCCCCAAACAGATGTTGATAGCAGCGCAGGCCAAAAGAACCAGCCAGCGGTTGTGGGTGTTTTCTGATGTCATGGTGTCTCCTTTGTGTTTTGTGATGTGACTGAAACGGATATGTCGCCGCCAGAAACGGCATTAATACACAAATACACGCAGGACACAATGATTGGCACAGAATCTGCTCCTGCCGCGTGGGGTGATGTCCAGGGGCGCGTGACAACGCGCAGGAAATTCCTGCACGGGCAGGTAGCATCGCGGTGTTGCCTGACTTGCATTAAACTGCGCCATGCCCTCAGAAGCCGGTTTTCCCATTCATGCCATGAAAACTCCTGTACCGCTTGCCGCGCGGGGGTTCCTGCTGGTTCTGGTTGTAGGCATACACGTTGCTGGCGCGGCGGCGTTGTCACGTTTATCCCAACCTCTGTGGCACAGCGAAGAGCCTATGATCCTGCGGGCGAGTTGGATCGAAAATGCTTCTCCATCGTCGTCGGCAATACAACCTGCCGAGCCGCTTCCCGTCCCGCATTCGCCGCCGAGTTCCACGCAAGAGCCGGAACATCGGATGCGTTCAGAGAATCCTGTGCCATCGCAGCTTCAAGCGGCGAAGCAATCCGAACCTGATCCGGCGAAAGCCACTATTACGCCCGATGCTTTGGATGATCCGATATCGGACGTTCTCGCCGTTGCACCGGTGGTGACTGGAACGGTTGATGGAGGCGACTGGAGAAGCCGGAGTAGAGATAGAGATTATGTTGGCCCCGACTTCAACATAAATTATTTTTCGAACCCAAAGCCGAACTATCCTCCCCTGTCGTACCGCCTGGGTGAGCAGGGCGTGGTAAAACTGCGCGTCCATGTCACGGAGGAGGGACGTGCGGACGAGGTGACGCTGGACACGAGCAGTGGCTCTGAGCGGTTGGACAAGGCGGCGATCGATGCCGTGAAGCAGTGGCGGTTCCGGCCGGCGCGGCGGGCCGGAGTGCCTGTCGCGGGCTGGGTGATCGTGCCGGTCAGGTTTGAAATAGAAGGTAGATGAAATCAATATGTCTGAATCTTCATGGAGTTTTGCCCATTTCCTGACACAGACGGATGTCGTTGGGCTTTGTGTGCTGGTCATTCTGACGGTAATGTCGCTGCTGTCGTGGTATCTGATCGCGTTCAAGCTGTGGTGCTATGGCGCGCTTCGTGCACGGCGCCGGGCGTTCATCGCGGATTTCCGGCGGGTACGCCAGCCCATCGACGCGGAACGCCTGCGGATTGCCACGAACAATCCCTTCGCTCGTCTCCTGAAAGAAGGAATCCGGGCTTGTCAGTCCCTTCGGGAAGCGGGAAGAGACAATGTTCGGAAAACGGATGGGCCGGGATTCGAAATCGCTTCGCCCGACGACTACGTCAGCGCCGCGCTGGCGCATGGTGTTGCCGGGGAAAAGCGCCGTCTGGAAAACGGCATGACGCTGTTGGCCTCCATTGCTTCGACGGCGCCCTTCGTGGGGCTCTTTGGCACGGTGTGGGGTATTTTTCATGCCCTGCAAGCCATTGCACTCTCGGCACAGGCAAGTCTCGACAAAGTGGCGGGGCCGGTTGGCGAGGCACTCATCATGACGGGCTATGGCCTGTTCGTCTCCATTCCGGCCTTGCTGGCCTATAACGCATTCACGCGCGTGAACCGCAATTTGATCGGAGACCTGGAACGCTTCGCGCATACGGTGTTCGGCCTGCTGGGACTGGGATTGGCTACGGCCAGTGCGGCCTTGGACGAGCCGCAGGTCGTCGAAGGGGCGAAAGGGACGCGCTGAGACATGGCTTTCCATCCCCAGACCGAACTCGATACGCCACGGGCGGAAATCAATATGATTCCGCTCATCGACGTGATGCTGGTGCTGCTCATCATCTTCATCATTGCCGCACCGCTTTTGACACATGCCGTCAAGATCGATCTGCCCGTAGCCAACAGTGCCGTGACGGACATGAAGCCGGAAACCATTCAGCTTGGCATCAAGGCTGATGGGCAATTTTTATGGAACGGCGAATTTATTGAGGAAGTGAAGCTGGAAACCCTGCTGCGGGAGGCGGGCAGCCGCGCACCGCTTCCGGAACTTCATCTCCAGGTTGACGCGGCTACACCCTACGAGTTCGTTGCGCGCACGATGGCACGAGCATCCCGCGCGGGGCTGGAAAAAATTGGTTTTGTCAGCAAGCCGGAAGAGTGAAGCCTCTTCCGGCCCGCATGCCCAAAATTATTTCTTGCCCGCCCGCCGGGTATTGAAAACACGAGGTGGCGGGGTGGCTTTCAAGGGCTGTGGTTCCGAATCCTCCGGCAGGACGACGTTAACCTCCATCACCTCGTAGTTGTCTTGCCTGCTGAACTGGATATTGATGGCATCGGGGCTGACTTTGACGTATTTTGAAATGACCTGAAGCAGTTCATCCTTCATGGCCGGAATGTAATCCGTCCGCCCGGAATTTGCCGTACGCTCATGCGCGATCAGGATCGCCAGCCGGTTCTTGGCAATGGCAGCCGTTTTCTTTCTTTCGCCGAAAAGACGACTCAGAAATGACATGTTACTTGCCTCCGAACAGACGCTTTAGGAAGCCCGGTCTATCACAATTGACGAAGCGCAATGGGTGCTGTTCGCCGAGGAAGCGGGAAACGACATCGCTGTAGGCTTCTGCCACGTCCGAACCGGTGAGATGGATGGCGGGAATACCTTGGTTGGAAGCGTGGAGCACAGACTCGGATTCGGGAACGACCCCAAGCAACGGAATGCGCAAAAGCTCCTGCACATCCTTGTATGACAGCATTTCACCGTTTTCGACGCGCTTCGGGGCGTAGCGGGTGATCAGCAGATGCTCCTTGACCGGCTCGGTGCCTTCGCGCGCACGCCGGGACTTCGATTGCAGGATGCCGAGGATGCGGTCGGAATCGCGCACCGAAGAAACCTCCGGATTGGTGGCGATGATGGCCTCATCGGCGAAAGTGAGTGCCATGACAGCGCCGTGTTCGATTCCTGCTGGCGAGTCGCAGATTGCGTAATCGAAACCCATGCTCTCAAGTTCCTTGAAGATGGTATCGATGCCTTCTTCGGTGAGGGCTTCCTTGTCGCGCGTCTGCGAAGCGGGCAGGACGAAAAGGTTATCGTTGTCGCAATGCTTGTCCTTGATGAGTGCCTGATGGAGCTTGGCCTCGCCGTGGATGACGTTGACGAGGTCATAGACTACACGACGCTCGCAGCCCATGATGAGATCGAGATTGCGCAAGCCGACATCGAAGTCGATGACTGCTGTCTTGAAACCGCGTAAGGCCAGTCCCGAGGCGAATGCCGCACTAGTGGTGGTTTTGCCTACCCCACCTTTGCCGGAAGTAACGACGATGACTCTCACTTTTTCCCCTTGATTGATTGAATGTTCTCAGTTGATCTGGAGCGGTTCGATAACGATGGATTGATTCTTGGGCGAAGACTTCATACGTACGACGACTGCACGGCCCGCGATACTCTCAGGTACGCCGCGCTCGAAAGTGCGGTAGATCCCCGCAACCGAAACCAGTTCCGGGCCGAAACAGGTCGCGATGATGCGGGCGTTGACGTCCCCACGTGCTCCGGCAAGCGCCCGGCCTGCCAAGGGTCCGAAGCAATGGATATTGCCGTCGGCGATGACTTCCGATCCGTTGCTGATGCCAGCAAGCAGCACGAGGTCGCCCCCCTGCGCGTAGACTTGCTGCCCCGAGCGTACGACCCGGTCGATGTACAGGGTGGAGCCCGTCGGGCTGGTTGCCGCGCCAGGTTCCGGTGTCTTGCCGCTCGCGGCGGGAGTTGCCTGTGGCTGAGAACGCTTCTCCGCTGTCATTGGTACGTTGTCAAGCACTGCCAAGCCGGCGCGCCGTGCACCCGCGAGATGTGTTTCGTCGGACAGGCCGCGTACTCCAAAGGGTTGCAGGCGGTAACGCCGCAGCAACGACAGCAGTCCGTTCCAGTCGATGCTTTCGCAATCGGTCGCCGAAAAATCGAGAATGACCGGTTCCTGGCTGAAAGTGTCTGGCCGTCCTCCGAGCATTTTGTGCATTTCATCGGCCAGCCCGGCGGGATCGACGCGGTTCAGCAAAACAAGAACCGCGTCCAGCTTCATGCTGTGGAATTCGATCGACCGGGTGGGGGCTGAACGGGACATGAACGCGACAATATACGATTAAATTCACAAAGTCTAACGGCGAGGCGCTTTTCCGGCAAGGCTCAAGACGATGATGCGAGCCTTTTCATGGACGAAGCCTTCAAGACAGCAGGCAGTATTTCTGCCCGCGCTGCCCGGCGAGTTGCCCGATGGGTCATTGGGCGCGCATCCATGCCAGCGCCGTGTCCAGCATCCGGTTGGAGTAGCCCCACTCGTTGTCATACCAAGCCAGTACCTTGACCAGGGTTTCGCCATTTTCGCCCGTCAGTATACGTGTTTGCGTGGCATCGAACGTGGAGGAGACCGAGGTGTGATTGAAGTCGGACGACACCAGCGGGTCGTTGTTGACCGCGAGAACTCCTTTCAACGGGCCGTTGGCGGCAGCAGTCATCAGTGCATTGATTTCTTCTTTCGTCGTGGCGCGTTCCGGAGTGAAGGTCAGGTCGACAAGCGAAACATTCAGCGTTGGAACCCGCAGTGCGAAACCGTCGAATTTCCCTTTGAGTTGCGGCAATACCAGCCCTACCGCCTGGGCTGCACCAGTCTTGGTCGGGATGATGTTGGCGGCTGCGGTACGCGCTCGGCGCAAATCCGGATGAAATCCATCGATCGTCACTTGATCGTTCGTATAGGCATGCACGGTGGTCATCAGTCCTTGCCGGATGCCGACGGATTCGGAAAGCACCTTGGCGAGCGGTGCGAGGCAATTGGTGGTGCAGGAAGCGTTGGAGACGACCGTCATCGAGGAGGTGAGCACGCTCTCGTTAACGCCGAAGACCACTGTGGCATCCACATCGTTGCCGCCCGGCGCGGAAATGAGTACTTTTTTCGCGCCCCGCTCCAACATGGCCCGTGCCTTTTCCTTGCTCGTGTAGAGGCCGGTGCATTCCAACAGCACGTCCACGTCATGTTGCGCCCAGTCGATGTCCCTGGGAATCTTGGTGAAATGGAAAATGGTTTTCTTGCCATTGACAATCAGCGTGTTGTCGCCTTCGGTTTCGACCGTCGCGTTGAAGCGCCCGTGCGTGGTGTCGTATTTCAGCAGGTGGACATGAGCGGCGAACTCGCCTGGGTCGTTGATGGCCACTACTTCGATTTCGTCCTGTAGCCCTCGCTCGAAGATGGCGCGGAAAGT
>JAITWP010000118.1 GCA_031285365.1 Azoarcus sp. | reverse complement strand
TGCCCCAGTGCGGTTGCCGTGGCGTGAAAAGCGCGATAACCCAGCACGGCGGGCAGCGACAGGGCGAGCAGGTGCATATAGTCGACGGCGATGTTTTCGACATCCGGTTCGAGTCGAGCGAGTGCGAGTAGCCAACGGGGATTGATGAGCAGCGCAACGCCCAGCACAGTGAGCAGGGCCGCGAGCCATAGCCCCTGCCGTACATCCGAACCGATTCGTTCCCGCTCTCCTGCGCCGTAATGCTGGCCGACGATAGGGACGAGTGCCTGTAATACGCCGCCCAGGCTCAGGGCCAGCGTGGCGTAAAGTCCGGAGCCGACCGCGACGGCGGCCAGGTGTTGCGTGGAATGGCGGCCGACGATCACCGTGTCGGCCAGCATCATGCCGATGGAGACGAGCTGCGCCACCAGCACCGGCCAGGCGTTTTTCAGGATAGGCCGAAAGAAGTCCCAGGAAGTGCTCGGCATTGGGGTAGGGGAAAGCAAGGCGTGGGGAGATGGAGCTCCGCAAGAAGCTGGAATTATTTGGTGACCTGGCAAGAGGCGCAAGTTAGTATCGCGGCTGTTTGCTCTTCATGGTACCCGCATGTCCAGCTTTCCTGTCCTTTTCGTCATCATCAAAGGGCTTTTTGTCGCCTTCAATGTCGGCTTCATCGCGCTGATTTACTTTGCCCTCCGTGGGCCGGGGGTTTCGAGACCGGTTCGGGTCGGGCTCTGTCTTCTTGCCGTTGCGCTGTCGCTGGCTTCCCCCATCGCACATGAAATAGATGGAAATGCGCCCTGGCTCAAGACGATTTCGATCGCGGGTCATTTCTGGTTCGCGTTCATGTATCACGCCGCGCTGGCGGGGGTCCTGTACGGTGTGTTCCGGCTCTTCAACCGGCGCTTTCGCTGGGTCGTCATTGCGGACAGGGTACGCTGGCGTCACCGGAGTTGTGCGGGGATTGCCGTGGCTTCCCTGCTGATGTGCCTTGCCGGCTGGATCAACATGCAGTATCCGGCAGTACGTGAAGAACAGCTGATTGTGCCCGTGGGTGTTGCGCCGTTGCGGATCGTCGCGCTCTCCGATCTGCATCTGGGCCGTTCCGCTTCGGTCGACTTTTTTTCCAGCGTGATTGATCGAATCGAGCCGCTGTCGCCCGATATCGTGCTGTTCCTGGGAGACATTCTCGAACATGATTTCGCCCCCTCCGAAGCGCCTGCTGCGGCTGCCGTGCTGGAGCGGCTCAAGCCCCGGTTGGGCATTTGGGGCGTGATGGGAAATCATGAATATTTAAATGACAAGGGCGAATTGAGCAAAAACTCGCTGGATCGGATCGGCATTCGCATACTCATTGACCAATGGGAAATTCTCGGGGAAAAGCCCGGTGAAAAAATTCTGCTTATTGGGCGCAGGGATCGTCGTGTGGGGCGAAAACCCGTGCAGGAGGTTATCGCTGACGTTCCCAAAGGGGATGGAGACGCACTGAAAATCCTGCTCGATCATCAGCCTGTCGATTTGGAAGGGCCGGAAAAAGCGGGAGTTCACCTGCAATTGTCCGGTCATTCGCACAACGGGCAGTTTTTTCCGCTCAATTTCATCGTGTCACTTCTTTTTGAAAACGCCTACGGCCATTACACGCGCGGTCAGACGCATTACTGGGTGACTTCCGGCGTTGGCAACTGGGGGCCGAAAGTACGCACGACGGGTCGGCCCGAAATCATGTTGATCGATTTGGTTCCTCAGCCGGAGGCGCCGTCGCAATGACGCGCTACCCCGAAGGTTCCGGCCCTTCAGCGGGCGCGTAGCCGGAATCCAGTGCCGCGATGGTGGCTTGAAAGGCTTCCTTCACCTGGGCTTCGTCGCAGCCCATCAGCACCGCGTCTTCAAGCGCGTCCAGTGCGTACTGGCGCAGTTCTTCCATGTTCTCCTGCATCACTTTCAGCTTTTCGGTGCAGGAGATCACGCTGCCGTCAGGGCGTCGCCAGGGATTTTGCGGCGAACCGTAGGGAGTTGGCAGGAAAGAGGGGCTGGGACGCTCGATGCTCATCAGGCCAAAATTCTAGCGCGGTTCGCACGGCGGCGTCATCCAGCCGTTGAGGCGTTTTCAGTCCAGAGAGATTTTCCTCTGGGGAAACCGCCAGGTTACTCCGGCAATGATGTTGTGGGTCGTCGTTTTTGAGTACTCGCTGCCAACCTTCCGAATGTAGCCAACTGCCAGATCGAGATTCTTGCCTGGGGAATAGATGGCAGCTATTTCGCTGAACCTTGAACGTACCGTGTCTCCGTTGGAACGGGACAGATCGACGCCAATGTCTGCTGCCAGCGTCCATTGGCTTGATACCTCCCAGACGGGTGCTACGGAGAAATGCCTGTTTCGGGCGTTATCAATCGAGTGACGGTAACGGAAACGGTCGCGTCCCATCCCGGCGTTGAAGTGCACCGCGCCGAATGGCAGTTTCTGGCTGAGGATCAGGGTCAGCACACCGGAAGTTTTGCCAGTACCCAATCCCTTTTCCTCGCGGCGTGAATCGACGGGAAGCCGCACTTCCGGCTTGATAGCCAAGTGGGTGCCGGAAGTTTCGTTTTCAAAAAATCGCCACTTGAGGCCGATTACCGTGTTACAGAAACCACTGGTACGCTCGCCGGGAACCCGGATACGCGAGTAGTCGGTCATGGCGAAAATATCGAGGGTATCCGTCAGTCCGTAGGTGTAAGCCAACGGCACGGAATCCACCCGTTCGGTCTTTCCTGCCCACCGGGTGCGATCCTGGCTGTACGACACTTCGACCTGATGGCTTCCTGAACCTTGCGTATCCGCGTCATCGGTGATCAGGGGCTGCATGGCTGGAGCCGAGAACGCGGCCATAAACAGGGAAGCAAAAAACGCTGAAGACTTGAGATGCGAGCGGGCATGTCAGGAGTCCCCTAAATCTAAATGATAATGATTATCATTTAGCAAAAAGTTGCTCACTCCGTCAACTGCTCCTGCCCTAAAGGTTTTTCTGTTCAGCCTAATGTGTGTTTGCTGGAGACCTCCATTTGCGGCTTCGATAGAGATGTGTCAGGCGCTGTAAACCTAGTACATACCCCTACACTACAGATGTGCATTATGAACGGGCTGCCCGGAATGGCGCTGTGTATGCTGCCAAACGTGACTGAGTACTCAGGGTGGTATTGGGAGGATACTTTGCCAGGGTCGCTTGGTTTTTGTTTTTGTTCTGGATAGGTTTCTTCAGGAGAGATTGCCATGCGAGCGCTCATCTCGAACGATATTGAAAAGTGTATTGGCTGTAATCTGTGTATTCGGGTTTGCCCAGTCGAGGAAGCCAATATTGCTTTTAAGGATGATGCTGGTTTGATGAAAGTGCGAATTGATTCACGCAAGTGCATTGCGTGTGGTGCTTGCATACACGCATGCACCCACGATTCGCGAAACTATATTGATGATACTGAACGCTTTTTTGACGATCTACGCAAGGGAACTCCCATATCCATGATTTGTGCACCGGCAAGCCGTGCAAACCTGGAGGAATGGGAACGGGTTCTGGCTTTGCTGCGAAAAATGGGCGTCAAAAAGATTTATGATGTTTCTCTGGGTGCTGATATTTGCGTTTGGGGCCATATTCGCTACATTCAGAAAAACGCTCCAGGGCCTCTGATTACACAACCCTGTCCGGCTATTGTCGATTATATTCAACTGCATAGAAACGAACTTCTCCCCTACCTTTCTCCCGTTCAATCCCCCATGCTTTGCGCAGCTATCTACATGAAGCGCTACCAGGGAATAACCGATAAAATTGCTGCCATATCGCCTTGCATTGCAAAGTCTAGCGAATTCGAGCAGACCAGCGAAATCGTTTCTTACAATGTTACTTTCGCAAAATTGGCGGATTACATCAAAGAGCGCGGTCTGGAACTTCCATTGCAAGGCAGTGGGTATGATCATGCCGATTCCGGATTGGGAACCATTTTTTCCATGCCGGGTGGCTTAAAGGAAAACGTGGAGTTCATACTGGGGAAAAACCTGCGGATCGACAAAAGCGAGGGGCAAAATGTCGTATATAAAGCTTTGGACGTTTTCTGCAGGGAGGACAAAAAAAACCTGCCCGCAATCTTCGATGTGCTCAATTGCCCTGAAGGGTGCAACCTGGGGACGGGCTGTCGGCATGAAAGGACCATCTTTGAGATAAACGCGGCCATGGAAGAGGCACGGAAAAACGCCTTCAAAAATAGGGATCGCGAATTCTTTGATCAAATGTATGAGACCTTTGACAAGACTTTACGGTTGCCCGACTTTCTCAGGCGTTATCGATCCAAACCCGTGCATTCAATTCCTGTCAGGGATGAAATGGTTGAAGAGGCGTTTTTGGAACTGGGCAAAGACGACGACATTTCCCGTAAGTTCGACTGTGGAGCCTGTGGTTCGGCTTCCTGCCATGGCATGGCTTTGAAAATCACAAAAAAGGTCAACATAGCGGATAACTGCATTCAGAAAGTGCACGGAGACACAAGCCGAGAGCATGACGCCCTGCTGAAGTGGCAGACCGCCAGCGCAGTGAGGGTCAAGTCCTTTGGGGAAGATATCACCGACATTCGGGCGCTGTCCGGGAAGATCGTAAGCAACGTAGGTGGTCTGGATAATCTGATCAGCCTCTACGACACCATGGCCAACAATGTCATGAAGATTGCTGCGAGCATCAACATGATTGCGCTCAATGCTTCCATCGAGGCTGCGCGGGCGGGAGAGGCGGGGCGCGGGTTTGCGGTTGTCGCTGAAGAAGTTCGCAAGCTGGCGGAACGTACAACCAGTGCAACCGAAGAAATTACCAAGACCTCTGCCGACGCCAAGAAGAGTCTTGGGGACATTTCCAGCATGGTAGGGAGCATCGATGTGGCCATCGGTCGATCTCAGGAAAGGGTGCAGAGCATGGCGGCCGGAATGCAGGACATATTGAAAAAATGAATAACCCCGCATACGCGCCCTTTCTAGATGAAGGAAAAATCCGGGACATCATTGAGAACCAGGGTGTTCCGGATACAGGCCGGATAAGCGATATTCTGAAAAAGGCTCGCGAAGGCAAAGGGCTGGATCTCGCTGAGGTTGCCGTTTTGCTTGCTCCCATGCCTGGGGAAAGTCTGGAGGCTTTGTACGCAGAAGCCCTTGCGATGAAAGAGAAGGTTTATGGCAAGCGGATGGTTCTTTTTGCGCCTCTGTATATCTCCAACCTTTGTGTGAACAGTTGTGCCTATTGTGCTTTCAGCGCGACCAACAAGGATCTGGAAAGAAAGAGTCTGACCGATGAAGAGATCATCGAAGAGGTCAAACGAATCCAGACAATGGGGCACAAGCGGGTTTTGGCGGTATATGGCGAGCATCCCAAATGGAATGCCCAGGCCATCGTCAAAAGCATCGAGACGATCTATGCGGTGAAAACGCCTCCTTCCGGTGAAATTCGCCGGATAAATGTTAATTGCGCGCCGCTCGATGTTGACGGATTTCGCTTGCTCAAGGGAGCCGATGTCGGCACCTACCAATGCTTTCAGGAACCCTACCATCGCAAGACTTATAACGCCAGGCATTTCGGCGGCATCAAGAAGGACTACGACGCACGGCTGTTTACCATGCATCGCGCCCAGGAAGCGGGGCTCGATGATGTGGGCTTGGGCGTTTTGTTTGGATTATTCGATCCCCGGTTTGAAGTGCTTTCCCTTTTGCAGCACTCGGCAACCCTGGAAAAAGAATATGGCGCAGGGCCGCATACCGTATCGTTTCCGCGCATCGAGCCCGCGCAGAATTCGACGTTATCGGACAATCCGCCCTATGCGGTTTCCGATGACATGTTCAAACGCATCATTGCCGTGGTGCGCCTGGCGCTGCCCTATACCGGCATGATCATCACCAGCAGGGAAAAACCGGCATTGAAGCGGGAGCTCTTCCGGTTGGGCATTTCCCAGTTGAGCGCGGGCTCCCGCACATCTCCGGGCGGGTATGCGAATGCCGATACCAACAAGCCCGAGGCCCAGCAGTTTTGGGTTGGTGATGAACGAGAATTGCCGGAGATGATCCATGATCTGCAGGAAGATGGATACCTGCCTTCCTTCTGCACCAGTTGCTACCGCAAGGGACGCACGGGAGAGCATTTCATGGGGTTTGCAAGAAATGCGTTCATCCACAAGTTTTGCCAGCCCAACGCGCTGTTGACCTACTATGAGTACCTGCTGGACTATGGCGACGATCTGGCGCTGACGGAGGGGCGTCGATGCGTTTGGGAGAATCTGGAGGCAATCCCTGCCAGAGCCCGGCGAGAAGCCCTGCGCAGACGCCTGCTTCGGATTGAAAACGGACAAAGAGATTTGTGCGTGTGAAAGCCGCGAAAACCCCGATCTTTTTCTCGTCATCGGCTTCTGCCAAAACGGATTTGTGGCAAGAGTCCTGTGCGTTGCGAAAGCAGTATTGGGGGTGTCAGGTGTTTTTGCGCGGGATAGTGGAAATTTCAAACCATTGTCGTCAAAACTGCCTGTACTGCGGCTTGCGCCGTGGCAATCGCAGGTTGCGCCGCTACCGGATGGATGGGGCGGCCATTTTTGATGCGGCAAAGGCGGTCAAGCGGGTGGGGTTTGGCACGGTAGTGCTTCAATCGGGTGAAGATTCTGGCCTGTCCGCCGAGGCTGTCGCGGAGCTCGTCGAGCGAATAAAGCGTGATCTCGGTCTGGCCGTTACCCTGTCATTGGGAGAATGGGACAGGGCGACATACGCGCTATGGCGTCGATCCGGAGCGGATCGTTATCTGTTGAAGCTGGAAACGATGGAAGAGATGCAGTACGCGCGGTTACGACCCGGCAGAAGGCTGTCGGAACGACTGAATGCCCTCATGCATCTGAGAGATCTGGGCTATGAAGTCGGTTCCGGTCTCATTACGGGGTTGCCGGAAGAAACGGAAGAATCTCTTGATCGAGGGCTTGAAGGACTTGCCTCCCTGGAACTGGACATGCTTTCCGTCAGCCCTTTCATTCCACATCCGGAAACGCCATTGAAGGGTCATCCACCGGGCGATGTCACGACCAATCTGTACGCCATGGCGCTCGGTCGAAAATTGATGCCCGAAGCCCATATCCCGGTGACCAGCGCATTGGGCTTGCAGGGAGACGCGGTGCGGCTCGCAGCACTCGAAGTGGCCGACGTGTTGATGCTCTCCCTGACACCGCCGGAAGTGCGTGGCGACTATGCCATCTATCCCGGAAAGAATGGGGATCTGGAAGACCCGCAAGAGCGGGCGGCCAGATTCCGTCCGATATTGGAAGCCGCCGGGTTTACCGTTCCCTCCAGTGCCGGAGGCGCATGGCGACTCGGGGCGGGTTCCTGAGCGAAGGAAAAAACAATGGCTAGGGCATTTCGTGGCAATCGGCTGCAAATCGCCATTCTCGGCCGCTGCAACACGGGGAAATCGACATTGCTCAACTGCCTCACAGGGCAGAAGGCGGCTATCGTTTCGCCTCTGCCTGGCACCACTGGTGATCCGGTTGCCTTGCCTTTTGAACTGTTGCCGCTGGGCCCGGTTACCTTCTACGACACGGCAGGTCTCGACGAGGCGTCCGACCTGGGAATTCTCCGGCGCGAGACGGGACGCAAGGTGCTGGCCCGTTCGGACATGGCACTGGTTGTGACGGACGATCGGGGCATTGGTCCCTGGGAGGAGGATCTCATTACTGCGTTGGGGAAACTGGAGATTCCTTTTCTCGTCTTGGGCAACAAGGCGGACATCCATGGAGAAGCCGCGAAGCAAGCCATGCTCTGGTGCGAAGGCAGGAATCTGCCGTTCATTGCCCTGTCCGCCGATCGGGTGGAAGACCCCGCCTTTCTGCGAGATGCCGTTGTTGCCCTGGCACCGGAAAAAGAGGCGAAGAAGCCTCTGGTGGCGGATATTTTGCCTCCGGGAGCGACGGTCGTCTGTGTGACGCCCATCGATGCTTCTGCGCCTGTCGGCAGGTTGATCGTTCCTCAGGTGCAGGTTTTGCGTGAACTGGTGGAAACCAACCATCCTGCCCTTGTGACACAACCCTCCGGGCTGGCGAGAACCATGGCCTTGTTAACGGAAGAGCCTGCCTTGGTCATCACGGACTCTCAGGCCGTGCGGGAAGTTGTGGGCATTCTTCCCGGTCATGTACCGCTGACGACTTTTTCCATACTGTTTGCCAGGCAAAAAGGCGATTTCGATCTTTTGCTGGAAGGTGCTTCGGCCATTGAAAGGCTTTCGTCAAATGCTCCTGTGCTGATTTCGGAAGCCTGTTCTCATCACGCGCAAAAAGATGATATTGCACAGCAGAAAATCCCTGAGTTGCTGCAACGGCGCTTGGGGCATACCCTGGATTTCTCATTCAGCACGGGCGGGGATTTTCCGGACGATCTCGAACGCTTTGCCCTGGTCATCCATTGTGGCGGCTGTATGCTCAATGCGGGTGAAATGCGGCGGCGATTGAAGCTTTGCGCTGCTGCGCAGGTGCCGGTCACGAATTTTGGCATGGCCATATCCGTGGTTCAGGGGCTGCTCGACAGAGTGGCTGCGCCGTGGAGAAAACAGCCCCTCTCCCGTAAGCGGGAGAGGGGCGTAAATAGTGAGTTTAGACTTTAAATCTCGCTACCGTACCGCGCATCGCATGCGCCAGTTGTTCGATATTTTCCGCCGCAAAAGAAGAACTACGCGCTGCGGCGCTGTTTTCCTCTGCTGCCTGGGCAACGCGCTCGACCTGCTGCGCAATCGTCTGGCTGGTCGCGCTCTGTTCAGCCAGGATCGTGCTGGTGTCACTGACACACGTCTGCACATGTTTGGAACCCTGCTGCATATCCGTAATCGCGCGTCCGGCCTGATCAGCCAGCGCAACGCCGGATTCGACCAGTCCGGCAGCATTGTTCATCGCGGTGACCGCCGAATGCGCGCTGCCCTGGATAGTCGTGATCATCGCACCGATCTCGCCAGTGGCGCTGGCAGTGCGTTCGGCGAGTTTTCTCACCTCGTCGGCAACGACGGCAAAGCCACGCCCCTGATCTCCGGCACGCGCTGCTTCGATCGCCGCGTTTAGCGCCAGCAGGTTGGTCTGGTCGGCAACGTCCCTGATCATTTGTACGATGCTGGAAATCTGTGCGGAGTGTCGGCTCAGTTCGGCGATGCTCTCGGAAGACACACGCACCGCTTCAGACATGGCGTGCATTTCGCTGACGGTCTGGTTGATGACATTGGCCCCCTGTTGCGAGAGTTCTTCCGCCTGTTGTGTGATATCAAATGTTTCCTGCGCACTTTGACCAATCTGGGTAACGCTGACAGTCATCTCTTCGACGGAAGCGGCCATCGCCGAGGAGGTTTCACTGGTCATTTCGGAACTTTGGGCGACCTGTTGCGCGGTAGTGGCGAGTTCAGTGGCGGCGGCGTCGATCCGGGTCGTATGCTCAAGAATTTCACCCAAGGCTTTTTGCATCACTCCCAGCAAATGATTGAACGATGACGCAGTTCGTCCGACCTCATCGGAACCTGAAACATCTACGCGTCGGGTGAAATCGCCACTCTGTTCGATTTCGCCCATCGCCTTCTGCAAGCCCGACAACGGGGTAACGATAGCGCGAATGATCATCCAGGCAAGCGACATGCTCAGCAATAGACCAATGGTGAAAGCGACCACCATGTTTGTGCGTGAAGACAGGCGAGTTTCATTGGCATCCTTGAAATTCTCTGCGGCAAGCCTGGCATTGAGTTCGGTCAGTTCGCGGGTGATATTTTCCACGGGGATTCCCAGGTTACGGTATCCACTAATGAACTGTTCATGAACTTCGTAGGAAAAATCGTTGGCACGCAACGAGGCAATGGCGGGGGTAATGACCTCATTGACGAACCGGGCATAGCCCTCATTGAAGCGTGCAACCAGAACCCTTTCTTCGTCTCCCAAGGGAATAGAGGTAAAGGTTTTCCATGCTGCCTCAATGCTCTTGAGCCGCGCTTCAATTGCGTTCAGGTGCTCCGAAATCGCGTGGTTGGCATGAATTCTGTTGATTTCCGAAGCAGGGTTATGTTGTAAGGAACGAAAAACGTCGGCCGTCAGCATACCGACGTCGCTGTCGATTTTGGCGAGTTGAGCAAACGCCACAGTCCTTTCGTTGTACATGACATCCATATTGTTCGACATCCTTGCCATACCGAATAATCCGAACAGCGCAACGATGATGGTGACTACGGAAGCAAACACAGTAAGAAGAAAAAGCCTGCTGCTAACTTTAAGGTTGTTGAACATAACGTGCTCCAAATAATACCCTCGGTATAACAAATGAACCTTGCGGGTAAGCAAGTTTTCATGAAAGGGAACTTTTGGAATGTAAAAAATTACCTGTCCAAGTTTCGATATAACGAACATATACTTGAAGTCGATAATTTTTTAAGCTTATACGGTTAATACCCGTAAAATATTTTCTCACTTCACGGAAATTACCTATTAAGTTATTTAATTGTAATTTTGTTATTTGCCAGGGAAGTGCTGATTCATTCCCTTACCTCCCGCCCCTTCCCCCCTCTCCCGCTTGCGGGAGAGGGGGGAAGGGGCGAGGGAAAAACGGTCACTGCACTGAATAATTCAGCGTACCCTTAGCCTGGCCAGACAGGAATCCTGAAGACAGCGGGGTGCAGCCAGAAAACGATGACTGCGTAGGAAACGGAGCCGGCCACGAGCGCCAGGAGATCGAAGGGCATGGATGCCCTGGGCGGGTTTCCATCAACGGGACGAGACCTGACGTTGATACGCACGACCACTGCCCAAAGCAGAAATGCACCGAACAGAATCATGCCGCCCATGTCGCCATTGGTAAGCAGATGGGTTGCTGCCAATATGATGATTCCTGCCAGCATCGGGTGTTTGAGCGTTCGCCGGATATGGCAGGGCAGATAGGCTGCTGCAAAGAAAACGAGGGCAATCCAGTTCAGAAGCAACGCCATGTGCTTCATCCAGAATGGCGGAACCCATATGAGAATCTTGCCACTGGACTGGTAATCGGCAAAACCGAAGCCGATCAGGATCAAGCCGACAAGAGACACTGCCGAATAGACACCTTTATAGAGGTTCTCACCCATCCGTTCCAGCAATGACATTCGTACCTTGCGGGCCACTTTCAGGCTGTGTGCGACAAAGAACAGCACAAGCCCCAGAATCATGGTCGTCATTTTCTCATCCTCCCTGCGGCACATTGTACCGTTATGAGCAGTCCGGAACGTGGCACAGGAGTCAGTGATGCTCCCGACGGCGGATTTTGCCGTCTTCTCCGCTGGCAAGGTTCTTGCTGTGACATGGGCAGGAACGTTTTTTCGGGGAACATCATGGCAGGCTTGCTCAATATCGGACTATCGGGTGTCAACGCCGCAATGGGGCAACTGATTACCACCAGTCACAACATGGCTAACGCGAGCACGCCCGGTTATCACCGCCAGAGCGTCATTCAGGTTAATAATTCGCCATATTTTTCCGGTGTGGGGTTTTTCGGCACAGGTACGCAGATAGCGTCTGTGACCCGCGCTTACGACCAGTTTCTTGAAAACCAGGTGTTGAATGCGGATACGCGAAAAACCCAGTACGCGACTTACGCCGCGCAAATCCGGCAGATCGATAACATGCTGGCCGACTCCACCACCGGACTTTCCGCAGCGATGGATGCATTTTTTGCCGGGGTGCGGGAAATTGCCGCCGATCCGACGAATCTGTCGGCGCGGCAATCGTTGCTGTCTGCCGCACAGGCGCTGGTAGGGAGCTTCCATACGCTGGACGCCCGCCTGACCGAAATCCGCGAAGGCGTGGAATACGACATCCGCGCCACGGTCGATCAAGTCAATACGCTCTCCAATGCCATTGCCGAACTCAATCAGCGCATCCTGGTGGCGCAGGCGGCAGGTGGTGGCAACGCGGCCAATGATCTGCTGGATCAACGTTGGCAACTGGTAACCGAACTCAACAAGTTGGTCCAGGTGACGACGAAAGAGCAGGCCGACGGCACGCTGTCCGTGTTCTTCGGTTCCGGGCAAAGCCTGATCATGGGCAACGTGGCCACCCGGCTTGGAACGATTCAGGATCCGAACGACCCGCAACGCTATGGAATTGCGATCATCCCGAAGAACGGAAATCCCATCGAGATTCCCGAACGCCTGATTACCGGCGGTCAACTTGCGGGGTTGCTCGAATTCCGTCGCGAGTCGCTCGACACGACGCAAAACCGGATTGGAATGATTGCGGTCTCGATCGCTTCCGCCTTCAACAATCTGCAAAAACTCGGTGTTGACCTGAACGGGGCGTTGGGGCTGGATTTCTTCAAGGTGCCCGATCCCCGTATCGTGCCTAATAACGCCGCCGTGGTGAGTTTCGATTTTGATACCGATCTTCTTTCCGACGACATCCAGAACCTCGGTTTGTTGACCGATGCCGACTACGAACTGACGTTCGATGGCACGAACTACGTCATCACCAATCTGAGCACCAAGGCCAGCCAGACCCTGCTTGGATCCGGATCCGGGGGTAGTTTTAGTTTTGAAGGATTATTGATCACACTACCCGCCACCCCCATTCCCGAACTAGCCGCAGGGGGAAAGGCGCTCATCCAGCCCACACGTTATGCGGCGCGCGACATTGCAATGGCGATCAGCGACCCGCGCCAGATTGCCGCAGGCTGCCCGGTCATCGGCAATGTGCCGACCACCAACGTCGGGACCGGCAAAATATCGGACATCACGATGATCGACGTGACCGGCGTGATCGGTACCTGGAATCTGGAACTGGAGTACAACAGCGGAATCCTGACGGACACTTCGGGACTCTTCACCATTACTCCGACAACCTATAACCCGGTGACCGATTCTTCAGGAAAGACATTCACCGTGAACGGCCCGGGCGGGTATGAGTTTACGTTCACCCTCTCGGGCACGCCCCAGGACGGCGACACCTTCAACCTGCTTCCCACGGAGGCCGGCGTTGCCGACAACCGCAATGCCGACCTTGTTGACCAGTTGCGAATACGCGCCGTCTATCGTGGACGTCGATGCTCCCAAACTGTTGTTGAACAGCAGCTTGGCGGTTTGCAGCCCGGCGAGCAGGTTGGCATTGCGGTTGTCGGCAAC
>JAITWP010000116.1 GCA_031285365.1 Azoarcus sp. | reverse complement strand
CCGCTCGACTTGGTCGTCTGAAACGGGCGCGTAAGACGTTCACGAATGAATTCCTCCGACATGCCACAGCCGGTATCCGTCACCACGACGCGCACCCGCTCTGCACCGAGCACTTCCAGCGCAATGCGCACCATACCACTCTCCGGGGTGGCCTCGACAGCATTTTGTACGATATGGCCGATCACACGCTCCAGCCGCTCGGCATGACCCAACACCATGATCCTGTCGACATCCGACGGCACATCGAGTTCCACCCTGGAACATTGCTCCTGCTTGCTATGGAGGACGTTTTTCAGCTTTTTCAGCAGGTTGAGTACGCGAGGCGGATCAATCGAACGCTTTTCCTGCAACTGGATCATCAGTCCGCGCATTTTCGATTCGACGTGTGCCACGGTTTCAAGCATATCGGCCTGGAACTCGGGATTGTCCTTGTGGCGCTCGGCGTTGCGCAGCACCAGCGACAACTGGGCCACGAGGTTTTTCAGGTCGTGGACGACAAAAGCCGTCATGCGGGTGAAGGACTCGAACTTGCGCGCTTCCAGCAAATTCTCGGCAGCCAGCATTCTTTCCAGGTCACTGGCGGCCTGGTGCTGGGCAATCTTGAGCAAATCGAGCACTTCCCAGTCGATCTCGAAGCGCGTCCGGGGCGTCGTAAGCAGAACGAATCCGATCACCCCAGCCTCACCGATGAGTGGAATCAGCAGCCAGGCATCCGGGAAGCGCGCTGCCAACCAATCCGGCAGCACCAGGCCGGGATAGTTCGCCGGATTTCGGCGATATTCTTCCAGATTGACAACCCACCCTTTTTTGCGCATGAAATTCACCAGCGAACTTTCCGTCGGTTCCGTCACTTTCACCTGTTCGGGCAGGTTGACTCTTGCCTGGATCGTGTAGTCGTTATCCTCTCCTGCGTTACCTCGCAGCCACAAAGCGCCACCGGGACTCTCCACCAAGTCGGCCAGTGCGGTGATGACCGATTGCCCGAGATTCGACTGACCATCTGCTGAAGACAGCGCGCGGGTAAAACGCAACCATTCAGCACGGTAGTCGTAACGGTACGGAAACAGATGCTTATTGATGAACACCCGCAACTTGGCCCGTTGTGCCGAGGACGACATGAGGGCCGCCAGCAGCAGCAATGCCGCAAACAGCAGCACCATCTGCATGGCATCTACCCACTCTCCGCCGAAACTGCGCACATAAAACCCGATGCCAGAGGCTGCAAGCAGGTAAAGTCCGGACAAACCCAGAGCCGTGGAATGAAAAACCGCCTCACGCGACAGGGACATCCGCAAGGACCAGGACGGATTGCGCGCTCCCGAAATCGCCACCAGAGGAACAATCAGGAGATAAACCGGGCCGCGTACCGCCCAGGCGATGTTTGGACGCCCAAAGAGGAAAGCGTCAGCAAACAGGTAGAGTTCCAGCATGTACGCCGCACTCAGCCCACCGCACAAAGGCTTGAACGTCCGGCGCACATCCAGGGGGACTCCCCGGAAGAGTTGTTCGATCAGCACCAACCCCAGTATCGCGCTGGCCAGCGAGCTGCCGAATACCAGTTTGAGTGCCCACTCATCCCGCAGCAAGATCAGCCCGAAGGCCGTGACTCCGACCAGTTGCGCTCCCAGCACCACGATTGCGGCGAGCAGAAATCGGCTCCATGTCTTGCCAAGCAACGGACGCAACAAAACCAGCAGAAACGCGAACCACCCACCCCCCCGCAGCATGTCCAGAACGGAAGACCACAGGACAGTCTTTGGTGAAGGGCGGCTGGCAAACCAAAGGCAACTCAATGGCCAGACCCCGGACAGGATGACGGTCAACAGCAGGAAGCCACCGACCACCCCTCCCCGCCAGGCCGCGTACAGATACAGCGCAAACCCGCCATAAACGAGCGCAGTCAGCGCATATCCCCAAACCGCAAAATCGGTCAGACTCATCGCGCGCGCTTACCCATCAGTACCACATGCACGGTTTCGAGCAACACGAGCATATCGAACACCAGCGAATGGTTTTTGACGTAATAAAGCTCATATTGCAATTTCTGGATCGCATTGGATACTGGATCGCCATCCTCCCGGCATTGCACCCTGGCCCAACTGGTCATACCCGGTTTGACGCAGTGACGTATGCCGTAGAAAGGAATCTCATGTGCCAGACGGTTCACAAAAGAGGGCCGCTCCGGGCGCGGGCCGACCAGACTCATGTCGCCCATGAGCACATTGAACAATTGCGGCAGCCGGTCGATACGCAGTCTGTGGATGATCCGCCCCACTCTTGAAAACGCCCCCTCGGCATCCAGAATTTCGTCCGGACTATCGTCATTGAGATCATCACCGTTGATGCTCTTGCAGCGAAACCGGATGATCCTGAAAACCTGACCGCCCAGCCCTACCCGTTCCTGACGGTAAAACACCGGCCCGTGATCGCTGAACACAATCATGAACGAAACCAGAAACATAACCGGCGATGCCAGAACGAGCAAAGAGAAAGCAATCGCCAGATCGAACACACGCTTGAAAAATACTCGCGAAAAGGGCTGCTGAAAACCTTCTCCAAAAATCAGCCAGCCCGCACGCAGAGAATCGAGCCGCACCTGACGACGAACCCGTTCGTGAAACGAGAGCCAATCGAGGATTCGCACACCGGCAAGCTTGCAATCAAGCAATTCGCGCAAAGGCAACGCCTTGCCCCGAAGCTCGCTCATGGCAAGGATAACGATGTCGATGCCCAACCTTTTGACCACGTCGGTCAAATTACTGCCGGAAATGACCTTCTCGGCTTCGACGAACGGCTCTCCGTCATCGCTCAAGGAGAAAAACCCCTGCACGCCCACCTTCCCCTGCTCCGGATGCAGCAGGATGCGTTCCACTTCCTGCGCTTCCTTGCCAGTACCGACAACCAGTATCCTGGGAGCAAAAAGCGAAGACGCCTGACTGCGGTTGATCAGCATCCGCAGCAACAATACGACCAGCACCAGGACAAGCACCTGAAGCCGCAGCGTTAACGAAACAAAACCCTGCCAGGGCAGGAGCAGCATCATGCCGTAGGCCACAGGCAGGCAAAACAGCACGGACAACACGAACCGGGCGAACGCGGTACGCGGGCTATCTTCATCAACCGCCCGGTACAGGCCGGAAGCGAAATTGACGACGATCATCGCAAAGGCAAACCCAATCGCCGATGGAAAAAGCCCCTTCAGCCCGACTCCATAGTCATCCGCCCAAAACGCGGCAGATGCAATAACGATCATTACAAACAACAGCAGATCGAGCCCTATCCGCTGTAATACATGCAGTGAAAAATACTGGCCAAACGCTTTCAGCATGACATTCCCATGAACTACATCAATTCAGAAGGGTAAATAACAGCATGGCAAAAAACGCTGACATCCTGTTCATGGCAAATAAATCTACGCTCTTAAATCTACACTCTTACCCGCCAACACTTCTACTGTCTTTTATAATTAATTACTTTATCTTAATTGCCGCGTTGTCGAAAAGTCTCAAACAGGCAAATACCACTTGCCACCGAAACATTGAGGCTTTCCACACTTCCCCGCATCGGAATACGGGCCAGTTCGTCGCATGTAGCGCGGGTCAG
>JAITWP010000077.1 GCA_031285365.1 Azoarcus sp. | reverse complement strand
GATTGCCGTAGTGTCGCCCATGCGCGCACCGGAACGCAGCGTCGGCATCATGTAGACGCCGCGCGACATCACATCCACGCCGCCTGCGAGCGCGTAGTCCGCATCTCCCAGCATGATCGACTGCGCGCAGGAAATGACCGCCTGCATCGCCGAACCACACAGGCGATTGACCGCCATGGCAACGGAGCTCATCGGCAGCCCGCCCTGAATGCTGGCCACGCGCGCCACATACGGATAACGGGATTCCGTCGGAATGATGTTCCCCATCACGACGAACGTAATTTCATTTGGATCGACACCGGAACGGGCAATGGTCTCCTTGATGACCATACCACCCAGTTCAGCAGGCTCTACGTCTTTCAGAGAACCTCCAAATCCCCCCACCGCGGAACGCGCGGCACTCAAAACGACAACTTCACGATTAGCCATTGGAATTACTCCTCATCCTCAAAAGTTAGCCGCCTACCCAGACGGCAACCGTCGTCAAAGCCAGCAGCATCAGACACACGATCAACGCTCGCCAGACGAGCCCAATCGTAGCTTGCAAATCGTCGACATCTGCTTTCTCGCCGACACCAATTTCCAGACCGGCCTCGCTCTCGTCGGAATCCGCTTCTCCAAGCCGTACCCCGAGCGCGCCAGCTCCGCTCGTTACCAGAATCGCGCTGGTACGATCCGGCCACAACACCGCCTGCGAACGCCAGCAAAATACCGATTCCTCGAAATTCCCTCCGACAGCGAACAAAATCGCCGTCATCCTCGCAGGCAACCAGTCAATGATCAGAAAGGCATGGCATGCGAACTCGCCGTACAGTCTGCTCATGCCTCCATACACGACCTGGGCGGAAGCCGCCTCCACCCCGAGTCCCGACTCGAACCCGTATTGCTGCTCCGCGTTCCATTCGTCATAGGCAAACCTTGCCAACCGATACATCACAGCCCCGCAGGGACCAAGAATCACAAACCAGAACACGACCCCGAATACGTTACGGTGCGCTCCGATCAGCGCCTGCTCGATGGTGAGCCGCGCAATCCCGCCGGAACTGACTCCATCGTATTGCTCCCCTCTCCACTCGGACAGCAAAGCGCGGGCACGATCAGTTTCCCCCGCACGCAAGGCAAAATGAATGTCGGTGAAATAGTGGCTTTCGTGCCGAAAACCCAATGAGAGGTACAGCACCAGGATAGCGAAAAGCAGAGAAAGCACCGATGGCAACATGTGGCTGAGAAACGCGCACAATCCCGTGCCGCCCAGCACCAGCAACCCCCAGACCAGTTGCTCATGATGTTGATGGTGCCCGCCGTCGAAACGCTTCACCAGCGCGGCGGAGAGTCTGCGCAACGGATCGAGCACAACCGTTTTTGCCGACAAAGGCCGAACCTGTTCAAACAACAGAACGACGACCAGAGAGAAAAGTGTCCAGAAGAGAGACATCACTGCGCCGGGGGCACGAAGCCGGAAACCTGATCGGCTCCACCAGAGAAGAAATGTTTTTCCATCTGCTCGCCCAGGTACTTGCGCGCCCGCGGATCCATCAGATTCAGACGGTTTTCGTTGATCAGCATGGTCTGATACCTGACCCACTGCTGCCATGCCTCTTTCGAGACACGATCGAAAATCTGCTTGCCCAATTCGCCCGGTATCGGGGGGCGTTCCAACCCTTCGGCTTCGCATCCGAGTTTTATGCAATTGACAATTCGCGTCATTATTCCGCCCTCTCTCTCATGTCGAATCAATGGTTTCCCATTCTAGCTGCTTACAACGATTTGACGAACACCTTCGATCGACGCTGAAGGTTATAAAGCTCCCGCTTTTGAGCTGGTAATGTTTCCGGGGCGATTTCCTCAAAACCGCGTTCCCGGAACCAGTGCGCCGTGCGCGTAGTAAGCACAAACAGGCGCTCCAGTTCTTCGTTGCGTGCCCGTTGCTCGATACGACGCAATAATTGTTCCCCGAGACCTGCACGGCGATGCTGCGGCATCACTGCCAGACAGGCCAACTCAGCCGCGTTGTCCCCGGAAAACCTGTAGAGCGCAGCACACCCCACCAGCATCCCGTCGTACTCCACCACCGAAAAACGATCGATTTCGCTCTCCAGCAACTCCCGCCCGCGACGCACCAGCGTACCGTCCGCTTCCATCGGCGAAATCAACGCCACCAGAGGCCCCACATCATCGGGTGTCGCTTCGCGTAACTTGAACAGCGGATCACGCGACACCACCGTACCGACACCTGCCAGTGTGAAGAACTCCAGCAGCAGTGCCCCATCCTTGTCGCGATTCAGAAGATGGCAACGCCCCACGCCGTTGCGCACCGCACGAATCGCGCTTGGTAGATAGAGACCCAAATCCTCGGTAAGTCCTGCACCGGTTTCGATGCGCTGCTCGGCCTCATCCGCCGTGACCGAACTGATCAACCCCCCATCGGCGGCGAGCAGGCCGGGGGCATCGCACAGGAAAATCAGCTTCTCCGCCTTGACCGCCACCGCTACGGCCTCGGCCACCTCTTCCATGCACATATTGAAGATTTCG
>JAITWP010000049.1 GCA_031285365.1 Azoarcus sp. | reverse complement strand
TGAAGGTCATGGGCGTGCGGTATTCCTGCAGAATGGCGAGCAGTGCGTCGTTTTGAACATCCTTTTCCAGCACTTCGACCATCATGCAACTCAATTCAACAAACTTCCTGCGGGTTTTGTTGATGAGCTTTCGCACCAGAACTCGGTAGATGCCGCCCGGCGCAAAATTGTGCGGCCAGCCGCAACCATGCTGTTTAAGCTCTTTATCGGAGATGAGCCATGACAAATTGCCCTCTTGCTGTTTCAGGGTGCCTGTCTTCAGGTCTATGTACGCCAGAAAATGCTGACTGGCTTTCCATAACGAGTCCCCGCCGTTCATACCGGCGCCGGCTTCCCTGTCGCTGAAAAGCACCAGAATTTCTTCCGGTTCTGGCTCATGGCGGCTATCAAAGGCTTTGCGCTCGGCGCTGACGCTGGTTTTCATCATGAAACTCCGTGGAGTGAAACGGCGGCACAGGCCGCATGGATCGAGGCGCGGTTGAGTGCTGTATCAGGTGTTTTCAGATTCATGTGCATCAACCGTTGGAAGCAGCGCAACCATCCGATGCCAGTTGTCCTCGGTGGCGTAAGTCATCGTTTTGAGCATCATTCGCAGCAAAAACCCAAAGCGCCGTCCACGTCTGCGGGCACGACGCTCGGCGCGCAGGCGCGCTATTGTGTGCAGCCACTGCTCGTCGAAACCCACCCACTCGCCTTGGATCCCGAATGGCAAAAGGTTGGGGCCGACGATCGGAGCGATCTCGTAAAGATAGATGTCGCGTAACTCGGAGACACTGTAGCCCGAGGCCGCGGCGGCGCGGGCGATACGCCGCAAATCGTTGTCATCGAGTTCGGTGTCGAGCCAGAATTCGGACAATGCCGTCCAGACAGGCTTGCGGCGCTCGACCTCGGCATCGGTCAGCATGGGCTGGATTTTTTTGTTTATGCGGAGCATGAGAAATTGCCTGCTATTTGAATTCAGCGGCAGCCGGGGGTGGTCCGCCGCAATGACCTGCAGGTCAACGCTATTCATATGCAGATTCGTTCTCGCCGACAAGTTCCGCGCCCAAATGCTTCGCCAGTTCCTGGGCGACAACCCAGACGGGGTAATCCTCTGGCGCAATGTCTCCGGGAGGGCTTTCAAAAGTCACGACACCCAGGCCGGGGTGTTCAGTAAGGGGACGCCAATAGAACGCGCGAAACCAGCGATCAAAATCAGGGAAGAACACTTCGGCGTCATTCACCCGTTCTGGTCGATTCTGAAATGCATCTTTATCCACGGGGACTTCATGAGGGTTGCCAATGTATCTAATCCCGATCCATTCACCCAGCCCCTGGCGCGGATTCGTGACTGCGCGAACATGCGGCACGACTTCGATGGCCTTCTTCCACTCGTCGAGCGAAAGATGCGACCGCGCCTTGTCACGTTCGAAGTAATAGCGATACAGCATGTTTTTCTCCAGCGCTTGACGCCCAAGGCTCGTTCGCCTTGAACCAAGGTTAAGCATCTTCATCGGCGGTGCCAAGCATCAAAAGAATCGGTACGCCTCGATCCTCGTGTGCCGCCGCGACGAAAAGCTGCCGATCGCCAACCAGCCAGATGGCAAAACGGAAAACGCCATTGAGTGGAATGAGATCATCATCCTCCTCGCCAGTGCGCGCCGGTGCGCCATACTGCGCGGCAAGTTCGGCTTGGACTCGCGCGAATTCGGCGGAAAATTCGGCGTAGAGTTTTTCAGTCAGCGCATCATCGTGGGCCGATTCATCATCCTCGAAGACGTGAATTCGCCACTCTTCGAGGTCACCGGGGTCTGCTTCAAGAAGCTGCCTTGCCAAGTCTGTCGCCTTTCTCATGTTTTCTCCTTTTTCGCTTATCGATATTTGAATTCGGCGGTGCGCCGCTTTTGGCGCGTTTGCTGCAACGAGGGGGGCGGCACCCTATCACGGACGTACCGGCGGGTCTTCGACGCGCAGACACGCGGCGATTTCGGGAGGGAGCTCCTGAAGGATACGCTCTGATCGCCAGTAGGGAAGCTCTGCGAGGAGAACGGCAGGTGCATTCCGGCAGACCGCCAGGAAGCTCGCGATGGGGGTGGTGGGCGAGACGGCACGGTGAAGTGCGCTGATGTGTTTTGGCGAGGCCGGGGATTTCAGGAGAACGAGCGCCACCGGGCGGCCGGGGTCTTCGTGGAGCGGAGGCGGCGGGTAAAGCACGTCGGCGATCGAGGTCGTTCCCTGGCAAAAGTCGAGAAAGCTGGTCGCCAGCAAAGCGGTTTCACTGTAATCGAGGGCGCCCGCCTCCACGGCGAGGATTGGATATTCATCCGCCGGGCCATTGCGTGTATCGAACATGGCGAAGAGACCGCCGCCATCCAGACCGAGCGGGATCGCCCCGGGCATGTAATAGGCGATGTGATAGTTGAGAACGTAGTCGCGAATATCCCGGGTGCCGAAGAATCCGAATTCCCGCTCGCCGCGCCGCACCGAAGGCCCATCCGACCAGGATAGAAATTCGAGATAACTGGCCGGAAGCGGCGCGGAAGGCATCTGCCAGTGCGTGGGATCAAGCGGCCGATAGGCGCAATGTTGGGGATCGTTGACAGGGAAGGGGTTGGACTGGTTTGCAATGATCGTTGCAATTTCCGCCAAAGTTGGCGGCTGGCTCAACCTTTGAATCAGGTTGCGAATGTCCACCTCGCGCGCCGGTGGCGCAGGGGTGATCTCTTCAAAGTTGCTTTCCCAGTTCGTCATGTTATCCCTAAAGGGTATCTGGTTCCCATTGATTGATTCCATTCAGGCGATCCAGCGAAGCGATCAGCCAGACTTTTCCGCGCCGCTCAAGAGAAAAGCGAAAAGACGGAGACAGTCGCGGGCGCTTTTCGGTGATGACTGTCGCCAGGCGCTTGTTCTGCTGTTCACAAGACTGCACCACAGGATGGATGTCATATGTTCCTCCATAGAAGAAGTAGCCCGGGCCAGATCGTTGCCATTGGCGATTTTTCGAGATGCAATATTTCTTTTGTATTTGTGCCAGCGCCATGTGAGCCTCGCCGTCCAACTCGGACACATCCTTCTCGCGATGTTGCTTTACCCAGATCACACAATCGCGCGCCCACTTCTGATATGCCGAAACATATTCCAGGACGGTATCCACAGGGCTCCGCACATGATCCTGGGTCGTGGCTACCAGATACCTGGATATTTCAAAATCGTCCATGCTCTGGAAACCTGACGCCCCAATCAACCGGCGTACCGTAGGCGCGTCCTGATTGAATGTAATGCCGGGCATTATGCGGCTATTCATCATATGGTTCAAAATTACGCTTTTTGAAAGCCCTCGTGAGTTTGCCTGAACTGCACAGCCACTCAATGGCTGCTGGCAACCCGTCACCTGCAACGTAAATTTTTTTATGGTCCCTCGGTAAAACATATATTTTTTCCGAGTTGTCTGGATGAATGATCAGTTCGTCGCCATCGACGGTATCGCCAATAATGACAGATTGAAGCGCCTGTTCTTTTGACAACACCTTTTTACCATCATCCCAGAACCAATATTCGTCTATACGCTGTCGCCACTCAGCCAAGTCAGCAAGGATGCGATGTGGCGGATAAATGCGGATATAGTCGCCACCCAGGATGCCCTGGCCGAATCGGGTGACATATTCCTGGTAGCCTGTGGGAAAGTGGATGGATAACACCGATTCCGCCTCGGCAAC
>JAITWP010000339.1 GCA_031285365.1 Azoarcus sp. | reverse complement strand
TTCGGGTCGGCTGCCTGCGCGAGCACGCGGCGCTGGAATTGCAGCAGGGAGAGTTCGCGGTTGATGTAGTGTTCTGCGTTGTATGAATTCTTGTCGATGTGAGCGAGCATGATGTTCATTCCTGCCGGAGCGGTAACGTGATTATGTGGTATTCCCGTCTCAATGGCGAAAAAACCGGTAAAAGGGTAGCGTTCAGGGTTTGAAGTACAACCCTCTCCCGGCCCTTCGGGCCACCCTCTCCCGCTTGCGGGAGAGGGGCAGGGAAGGGGGCTGAGTTTTGGATCTCCACGATGCAGAATGTGATTGCCGCAGTCGACCTTGGTTCCAACAGTTTCCGCCTTCAGGTCGGGCGCATCGTCAATGACCAGATCTACGCCTTCGACGGATTGAAGGAACCGGTGCAACTGGCGGCGGGGCTGTCGGCGGACAAGTGGCTGAGTGATGAAGCCTGTCGGCGGGGTATCGACGCCCTGCGTCTGTTTCGTGAGCGACTCGCGGGTTTTGCGCCCGAGTCGGTGCGCGCGGTGGCAACCAACACATTGCGCGTTGCCAAGAACGCGGCGGAATTTCTGCACCAGGCCGAAGAGGCGCTCGGTTTTCCCATCGAGGTGATCGGCGGGCGCGAGGAAGCGCGGCTGATTTACGTGGGGGTTGTCCACACGCTGCCCGATCCGCATCGGCAGCAGTTGATCGTCGATATTGGCGGCGGTTCGACCGAATTCATCATCGGCAAGGGCTTCGAGCCGGTTCTGCTCGATTCGCTCTACATGGGCTGTGTCGGTTACAGCCTGCGTTTTTTCCCCGGCGGAAAGGTCGACAAGCGCAGTTTCCGGGAGGCGGAGCTTTCCGCGCGCCGCGAATTGCAGTCGATTGTCCATGAGTACCGTGAAACGGGTTGGGAAATGGCTATCGGCTCCAGCGGCACGGCCAGGATGCTGGAGGATCTTCTCGTGGAAAACGGTCTGTCGGAGAAAGGTATCACCCGCGACGGGCTGGAGAAACTGCGCAAGATCTTCCTGCGCGCGGGTTCCATCGATGCCGTCGATCTGTATGCCCTGAGAAACGAACGGATGCCCGTCATCCTTGGAGGGATGGCGATCATGTTTGCGGTGTTTCACGAGTTTGGACTGCGACACATGGAGTTTTCGGAAGGCGCACTGCGGCAGGGCGTGCTTTACGATCTGCTGGGCCGTTATCACCACCATGATCTGCGTGATGCCACCGTCGATGCCTTCATGAACCGTTACCGGGTCAATGAACGTCAGGCCGGGAAGGTCGCCGATACGGCCTGTTTCCTGTTTATGCAGCTCGATCCGGCTGAGGCCGATCCGACCAGCATGGATCGCAGGTTCCTGCGTTGGGCGGCGCTTTTGCACGAAATCGGCATTTCCGTCGCACATGCCGGGTATCACAAGCACAGCGCCTACATCCTTGCCAACGCCGACATGCCGGGTTTTTCGCGCATGGATCAGGGGCGGCTTTCAAGGCTCGTGCTGGCCCATCGCGGCAAGCCCGAACGTCTGGCAGAGATCGACCCATCGAGTCCGGACTGGTTGCTGATCGTCTGCCTGCGCCTGGCGGTGGTGATTCATCGCGCCCGTGACAGCCGGGGCGTGCCGGACATCGCCCTGACCCGGACGAAGCGCGGTTTCGTTGTCGAAACTCCGCCGGGATGGTTGCAGGAACTGCCGCTGACGGCTGCCGCATTCGAGGAAGAACGGTTACAGTGGCGGTTGGTTGGCCGCACGCTCACTGTGCGCCCGCGCGCGGCCTGAAGTCCGTTTTCGCCTTTCGTTCGTTGCAGTGTTGATCGACACGCATCTTCATCTCGACGCAGTTGAGTTCGATCCGGATCGCGCAGAAGTGCTTGCACGGGCGCGCGCGGCGGGTATCGAGGGATTTGTCGTGCCTGCCGTCGACCGCGAAGGGTTCGCACGGGTGCTGGCGCTGGCTGAAACGACATCCGGCGTTTTTCCGGCGCTCGGCATTCATCCGCTCAACACGGATCGCGCCGATGAGTCCGATCTCGATGCGCTCGATGCCCTGCTTGCACAGAATCACGCCGTGGCCGTGGGGGAGATCGGGCTGGATCATCATATGCCGGGGTTCGATGCTGCGCGGCAGCAGGCATTCTTCATCACGCAACTCAAGCTGGCGCGTCGTCACGAACTGCCTGTGATTCTTCATGTGCGTCGGGCGCAGGATGCCGTGCTCGCAGCCTTGCGGCGAACCAGAGTCGTGGGAGGCATCGCGCATGCCTTCAATGGCAGCTTCCAGCAGGCGGAGACTTTCATTGGACTGGGATTCAAACTCGGTTTTGGCGGTGCGATGACCTTTGACGGCGCGCGCCGCATCCGTCGTCTCGCGGCTGAATTGCCGCTGGATGCGATCGTGCTTGAAACCGATGCGCCGGACATGCCTCCCGCCTGGGCGCGTGAAGAGAGGAACATGCCGGAAAATCTTCTGCGGATCGCGAAAGTTCTCGCCGAATTGCGTGGGCTGTCGCTCGAAGAGATTGTTCGGGTTACTTCCGCCAACGCTCACATGGCGCTGGCGCTACCGGGGAGCGGCCGTCTCCCATAAAAAGCGCGACAAGTGAGTTTATTGAACTTATATTAAAGAAATACAAGCATAAACAAGTAGTCTTGCCGTCATGGCCGTGAGACTCGAAGCAGCATCGTCGCACGGTTTTTTTTGCGATGCAGTATGTGTTGTCCGTGACATGGTGCCATAATGGTAAACCCGATGTGGAAATCCGATGAAGCCCCTGTCCGGGGAGCATTCGTTGTGGTGCTTTAACCAAACTCATAAAGGAGACAGCTTTGAAAATCCTGGTCCCGATCAAACGAGTGGTTGATTACAACGTCAACATCCGCGTCAAGGCGGATGGCAGCGGGGTGGATCTGGCCAACGTGAAAATGAGTATGAACCCATTTGACGAAATCGCGGTGGAAGAGGCGGTTCGTTTGAAGGAAGCTGGCGTGGCGGCCGAAGTGGTCGTCGTGAGTGCTGGCCTGGCAGCCGCGCAGGAAACGTTGCGTACTGCGATGGCGATGGGGGCTGATCGCGGCATTCTGGTGGAAACCGATGTCGATCTGCAACCGCTGGCCGTCGCCAAGCTTCTG
>JAITWP010000311.1 GCA_031285365.1 Azoarcus sp. | reverse complement strand
ACGCTCGGATGTCCTCCACCATGCGGCCAACCTCGGGCTGAGTCCCGAAGTAGGCGATCACCTCCGGATCGAACCCGGTGAGCGGACGCAGGTGCGGATCATAGTGAGGATTGGGCAGGCAACGCACATCGAACACTATGTCGGCATCGAGCGGAATACCGTATTTGAAACCGAAAGACTGAAACATCAAGGTCAAGCCTGCGCCCGCCTTGGCCTCGATGAAATCCTTTATCCTGGCGCGCAGGGTATTGGGGTGCATGTCACTGGTATCGATGCGATGCCCGAGGATGGAAATGTCTTCGAGCACATCACGCTCGCGGGCAATCGCCTCTTCCAGCGAGACGCCTTCCCCTGCCAGCGGATGGCGACGGCGGGTCTCGGAAAAACGGGCTATCAGCGTATCGTTGCGCGAATCGAGAAAAATGAAACGCAAATCCTCGATGAGCTCGCGCAGGAGATTCATCTGTCCCGGCAGCGCCGCGATGCTTTCCCCGGAGCGCACATCCACCGCCACCGCGCAACGTTCGTAACCGGCGCTGCGCAAGACCCCAACCAATTGCGGCAACAGCATGGCCGGCAGGTTGTCGACAACGTAATACCCGGCATCTTCCAGTGCCTTGATCGCAATGCTCTTGCCCGAACCGGAAAAACCGCTGATGAGGATGAGTTGCATGGAGGCGGACATCGAAGTGTTGTCAGCAATGATCAATATATCAGGTATCTCACGCCACCACGATTCCCGCCCGCAACGCAAGCGTGATGATGGCTTGCCGCAGGCGCTCATTGTTGCGTAGCGCACGACCGTCCGGCAAACCCGTCAGGCGGTTGCCCACTCGATCCCCGAACAGCACGAGCGCCCGATCCCTGTCCCGCTGGCGAGACATCCAGATCAATCCATCCGCGTCCCGGCATTGGCGATAGAGAGCTTCGGCCCAGCGGGCCGTAGCCAGATAATCACGCGACGGACTGGCAACCAGTTCTTCCCTGGGAATTCTGAGGCGATGCAGCCCCTCGGTCGTCAGATCCACCAGGCGCAGCGTCCGCTGCGGAATCAGCTTGGCATAACCACGGTTGGCAAAATCATCGAGGTCGACGAATTTGTGTGGCGCATCGATCGGAACGTTGTGGAATACGGTCTCAAAAATGGCGCAATCGCGCGAGGAGCCGCCGTAAAGATAAGGCACAATCCGGCCATGTTCGTCGAAGATCGGCGCAAATCTTGTCGGATTTCTGGGATTTCCCGACTTATCGAGACCGGAATTGAAATGCTCGGGCGCGTAGTGGGTGCTGTAGAGCGTATGAATGGGTTCGCCGACAGGCCATTCGTCGAACAGGGGATCGAGCGGCAGTACCGGAGGCCGACACGTCATGCCGCGTTCCCGGCTGCATCTCGTCGGGCTGCCTCGATGACGGATTCAGGATGGGAATTCAGCAGGTCGACAGGACGCGCGCTATCGGACAACCAGCCATTGTTCGATGTAAACCAGAGGGCCAGTTTCCAGGGCTCTTTCCGATCACCGAACGCGGCCAGAATCTCGCGAACGGCCTTGATCGGTTGGTGGTTCGAGAACTGGAACGCCGGGTAGACGTCCCGTTCACGCAATGATTTGTCCGGATGCTGTATGGCAAAAACCTGACGGCGCTTTCTCCAGTTATCGGCCAACGCGCCACGATTGGCCGCCCTGGAACGATTGGCCTCGGCGAGTTGCTCTGCGGTGAAGTAGCCAAACTCATTGAGCACCGCCGCCCGCCGTGCAGCCAGACGTTGCGCCATTTGTGTATCGACTTCCGAGGGCCGCACCAACTGCGAGACCATGAAATCCACGAGTTCCCCCAAACGGCGGCGGCGCACATCCGCCGTTTTCTCGGACAACAGCCCCCCGAGGAAGGGCATTATATTTTCGAATATCCGGGAGACGGATTCGTCTTCGACATCGACCAGATAGGTCTCTCGCCCAGACTCCGATCTGGCAGGAAAATGACTGATCTGCTCCGGATCAAGCTTGTTGATGGTCAGCGCGGGGGCCAGGACATCCATGGGTGCAACCTCGACGTTTGATCTGTTTGATTTAATTCTAGATCAATCAGTCAAAAAGTTCAAACCGTAATTTGCCGGTTCACTGCCGGAGCGCATGCAGCATGTTGTGAATTTGTAACAGCCCTTTTCGGCGCATTGTTTTGCGGCTTACACGTATGTAAATTGAGCGATTCATTGTTCATCGAGGAGCCGTCATGTTTCGTCTTTTCCGTTTCCTGATCCTGGCACTGGCGTTATGCCCAATGGCCGCAATGGCTCAACCCCACCGGCACCTCGTCGACATCAACACTGCCAGCGTACCAGCCTTACAGCGAGTCAAGGGCATCAATGCAACCGATGCGCGCGAAATCGTTCGTCACCGCCAAACTCACGGGTATTTTCGTTCCGTCGATGATCTGATCAGAGTGCGGGGCATCAACCAAAGGAAACTGCGCACCATCAGAGGGCAAGTCACGGCCAGCCGTCCGCTTCCGCCGCCTCCGCCACGGCACGCGCCACCGCCGCCGTATCATCGCTGATCACGCATACCGCCCAGCCACCTTGCAGGAAGCAGGAAAGACAAACCCCCAGGGAGTTGGACGCCTGCCCAGCTTCTGGGGGGTTTGTTCAAAAGATCAGAAAATTTTCCGATGCGGATCAGGGTGCGCGGTAATGATCCTGCGTCATGAGATCGACGCCGCACTGGAGTCCTTCGACCCAGTCGATGAAGCGATTGACCATCTCCTTGCCCACGAAACGCGCCCCGTGCTGCGGCACGATCTGCTCAATATCGAGTTGCCTCGCCATTTGCGCCCAGTAGCGGCAAATCTTGTTGGAAATCATGTAGCGTTTGTGGAAACCGGCCATGAAATCAATATGGGCATCGAAATCGGTTACCGGCCGGGCTGCTGCGTCATGATCGAGCAACGAGACGCCAAGATCCCCTGAAAACAGTATCTTGGCAACCGGATCGTAAATCTGGAAATTGCCTTCCGAGTGCAGGAAGTGCGCCGGAATGGCCTTCAGCTTGCAATTCCCGAGCGGAACCGCCATGCCCTCATCGGGAATACCGATAATCCGGTCGGTATAATTACGCCCGGTGGTGAAGTGCGGCAGGAAACGCGCCCACAACTTGGAAATCAATACCCGGCAATTGGTTGTCACCATCCACTTGTTGGCCGAAGCGATGATGTCCGGATCCTGATGTGAGGCGAAGATGTAATCAAGATCACGCGAATAGAAATAACGCGCCATGCTCATCAACAGACCGTTGTAGGTCATGTTGCCGCCCGGTTCGAGTAGCGCACCATGTTCCCCATCGACGATCAGGAACTGGTTACACTGCACCGCATGATCCGATGCTTCATCGACGAGATCATAGAAAGCCAGACACACGTGCCTGCCGTCATTGAATAGCTCAACTGCCATGGTATTCAGTTGTCCAAAAAAGTTCCGCAAACGCGGCTACAGGCGCGTACTCTACCGCAGAAGGGCGGGATACGTCACCCCAGAATCTCCTATTTTCATAGAATCCAACACTTTTCACGCTCTGCGTCGTTCTCATGTCATCTACCGATCCCAACCAGACACCTTCATCGGCTGATTCTCCGACGTGCACGCCCCCTTCCGACAAGGAAAGTGCCCGACCGCCACGCATGCGCATGAGTAGTGTACGCCACATGTTACCTCTGTTTTCGCCACGTAGTTGGCGAAAACACCTACTTCTTACGGGCGCGGCGCTGATTGCAGCAATGCTTTGCATCCTGTTCGCCTTTGGTGCGGACAAGGCCATTGAACTCCACCAGTCACTGATCCTCAGCCATGCCTGGGTCGCGATTTTCATTGCGCCTGCCGGTTTCGCCGCCATGGCCTGGTTGAGTCTACGTTTTTTCCCCGGCACGGAGGGCAGCGGCATCCCACAGGCCATTGCGGCATCGCTTTCCGATGTGCCTCAAACGCGACAATACCTGCTGTCGATCCGTATTGCCGTCGCCAAGATTTTCCTCACTCTCGGCGGATTGCTCGTCGGCGCTTCCGTTGGCCGCGAAGGCCCTTCCGTGCAAATC
>JAITWP010000309.1 GCA_031285365.1 Azoarcus sp. | reverse complement strand
AGATTGGCCTCTGCCAGAGCCAATCTATTGACGGAGCTCGCGAACCTGCATGATGTCAGTGCCCGTTACCAACGCTTGGTCGGTGACGTGCCGGCTGACGTGCTACCGCCGATCACGGATGATTTCAACAACGTGCAATTGCCGGAGAACGTCGTTGCCGCATTGAACGTGGCCTATGTAAACAATCCGGGATTCAATGCCGCGATTGAAAATGTACGCGCCAGCATGGCCAATCGGGATAAAGCTCGTTCCAACTTTCATCCCAAGCTTGATCTTCTCGCGGAAACGGGAACTGTTCGCAACAAAACCGACAGAGGCAATACCAATTATCCCAGGGGTAACACACGCGACAGCAGGGTCGAGTTGCAGTTGAACTTCAATATCTTCCGCGGCGGCTCCGACGCGGCTCGTGTCCGTCAGGCAACTGCGGAAGTCGACCAGTCCAGGGAGTTGCGTGAGAAAGCCTGTCGTGATCTGCGCCAGACCTTGACGATCGCTTATCAGGATACCCGTACTGTGGTTGAAGAGCTCGGTTATCGTGAGCAGCATTTGCTAATGACCGGCAGGGCGCGTGACGCTTTCCGTCAGCAGTTCGACATCGGTCAGCGCACTCTGCTCGACCTGCTCGACACCGAGAACGAGTACTTTGTTTCTCAACGGGCTTTTACGGCCGCACGTTATAACCTGCTGGTTGCGCAGGCTCGTACCTTGGCCGGAACGGGGCAGTTGCTGCATACCCTCGGAGTTACGCGCGATGGTTTGCCCTCGCCGAAAGATATAGGTCAGAATCGTGACACTGTTGCTCCGGAAGATATGTGTCCGGCTGATGCACCTGCCTTGGCCGAAGTCGACAAGGGAAGGCTGACTCGCTGATTCCGGTATCGTGTGGAAACGGGGTCGCACAGGGTGTGACCCACGCAAGCAAAAATGGCGCAACGTTCGTTGCGCCATTTTTTTCAGGTTTTTTGAAATCAACATTTCCGTCCGTTTTCCCTAGGCCCTTGTTTCCATCGGCTTGATGATGCCCTCGCCAAGGTGCTATAATCCGCAGCTTATTTTCGCGGGGCTTCCCGAGAAGAGTAAATACACACGCTGGATCGATCAGGGTGCGCTGTCCCGGGATGTGGACGGTATCACTGGTGGGAGTTGGTATTTCCCGCCCGATCCGGCGGAGGTCAAACCCTGAAAACCGGAGTTACATCAATGTCAGTCACAATGCGCCAAATGCTTGAAGCAGGCGTTCATTTTGGTCACCAAACCCGTTTCTGGAATCCGAGGATGGCTCCGTACATCTTCGGTCATCGCAACAAGATCCACATCGTCAATCTCGAAAAGACGCTGCTCAAATACAATGAGGCAATGGATTTCGTGCGTAAGCTTGCGTCCAAGCGCGGCACAATCCTCTTCGTAAGCACCAAGCGTCAGGCACGTGAGATCCTTGCCGAGGAAGCGCGCCGCGCCGGAATGCCGTTTGTCGATGAACGCTGGCTCGGCGGTATGCTCACCAACTTCAAGACGGTCAAGCAGTCGATCAAGCGCCTGAAAGAACTCGAGGCGATGATCGAAGATGGCTCAATCGAACGTCTCTCCAAGCGCGACGCACTGATGACCCGCCGCGAACTGGAAAAGCTGAACAAATCCATTGGCGGCATCAAGGACATGGGTGGATTACCTGAGGCGTTGTTCGTGATCGATGTCGGTTATCACAAGATCGCCATTACGGAAGCGCAAAAATTGGGGATCCCGGTGGTGGCAGTGGTCGATACCAACCATTCACCCGAAGGTGTGGATTACGTAATCCCCGGTAATGACGATTCTTCCCGTGCCATTCGCCTCTACGCCCGTGGCGTGGCCGATGCCGTGTTGCAGGGCCGCAGTCAGGTGCAACTGGAAATCGTCGAGGCGGGCAACGAGGAATTCGTCGAGGTCGAGGAGGAAGGCGAGGATCAGGACGAAGCCTGATTCAGCGCCATATCCATTGCGGCGGGCTTGTCCCGCCGCTGTCGCAAGAAAACGAGCAGTCAAGGAGTTAGTAGCATGGCGGAAATTACCGCGAGCATGGTCAAGGAATTGCGCGAAAAGACCGATGCGCCAATGATGGAATGCAAGAAGGCTCTCTCGGAAGCCGAAGGGGATATGACGAGGGCCGAAGAGATCCTGCGGGTTAAGCTGGGCAACAAAGCAACGAAGGCCGCTGCCCGTATCACCGCCGAAGGGGTGGTCGTCGTCCATGTTTCGAACGACAGCAAACTGGGCGTGATTCTGGAAGGCAACTGCGAAACCGATTTCGTTGCCAAGAACGATGATTTCATCGCGCTGGTCAAGGATGCCGCCGCACTGGTGGCGGATAAATCTCCCGCCGACGTGGCCACGCTCACGGCGCTGCCGTTGGGCGAGGGCACGGTGGAATCAACCCGTACCGCGCTGGTGGGCAAAATAGGCGAGAACGTGACCCTGCGCCGTTTCGAGCGTGCCGAAGCCAAGGGCCAACTTCACTTTTACATCCACGGTGGTGCGAAGATAGGCGTGCTGCTCGACCTGATCGGCGGCGACGCGCAACTGGGCAAGGATCTGTCCATGCACATTGCGGCTTCCAAACCGAAATCGCTGGATGCCAGCGGAGTGGATTCCGCCCTGATCGATTCTGAACGCCGCGTCGCCATTGAGAAGGCGCGTGAATCCGGCAAGCCCGAGAACATGCTGGGAAAAATCGCCGAAGGTTCGGTGCAGAAGTTTCTCAAGGAAGTCACTCTGCTCAGTCAGGTCTTCGTGAAAGCCGAAGACGGCAAACAGACCGTGGAGCAACTGCTGAAGGCCAAGGGCGCGACGATTGCGGGCTACACGCTTTACGTAGTCGGCGAAGGTATTGAGAAGAAGAGTTCCGACTTCGCCGCCGAAGTGGCCCAGCAGGCTGCGGCGGCTGCCGCTGCCCAGAAGTAATAACCAGGAAGGGAACTACCCCTATGTCCACCGCCTCCTATTCCCGCGTTCTGCTCAAACTCTCGGGTGAAGCCCTGATGGGCGAAGACAGCTACGGCATCAATGAAGCCGTGGTGTCGCGCATTGTCTCGGAGATTGCCGAGATCGTGCGTCTGGGCGTGCAGGTCGGGGTCGTGATTGGCGGTGGCAATATCTTTCGCGGTATGGCGGGCGCGGCGGGCGGCATGGATCGCGCCACCGCCGACTACATGGGCATGCTCGGCACGGTGATGAATGCAATGGCGCTTGCGGACGCAATGCGCCGCGCGGACTTACCCGCCCGCGTGCAATCGGCGCTACGGATCGAACAGGTGGTCGAACCCTACGTTCGGGAACGCGCCATCCGTCACCTCGAAGCGGGGCGGGTGGTGATCTTTGCCGCAGGCACGGGCAATCCATTCTTCACCACCGACACTGCTGCCGCCTTGCGTGGGACTGAAATGGGCGCGCAGATTGTGCTCAAAGCCACCAAGGTGGATGGTATTTACACTGCCGATCCCAAAAAAGACCCTCAAGCGCGGCGATTCGCCCGCATCAGTTTCGATGAAGCCATTGGCCGCAATTTGGCTGTGCTCGATGGCACCGCGTTCGCGCTGTGCCGCGACCAGAAACTGCCGATCAACGTTTTTTCGATCTTCAAACCCGGAGCCTTGCGCCGTGTCATCATGGGCGAAGACGAAGGAACATTGGTTCATTCCTGATGGTTCATTTCTGAGGATTTCGCGATGATTGCCGAACTCAAGAAAACGATCGAACACAAGATGCAGAGGACGGTCGAGGTGCTCAAGCACGATCTCATCAAGATACGGACGGGGCGTGCCCATACGGGGTTGCTCGACCACATCAACGTGGATTATTACGGCAGCATGGTTCCGATCAGCCAAGTGGCCAATGTCACCTTGGTCGATGCCCGTACTATCGGCGTGCAACCATGGGAAAAACCGATGGTGGCGAAGGTGGAAAAAGCAATCCGTGATTCCGATATCGGGGTAAATCCCGTCAATGTCGGTGAAATCATCCGGGTGCCGATGCCGCCGCTCACCGAAGAGCGTCGCCGCGAACTCACCAAGATCGTCAAACACGAAGGCGAAGCCTCCAAGATTGCCGTGCGCAACCTGCGGCGCGATGCCAACCAGCACCTCAAGGATGGGGTCAGGGACAAGACCATTTCGGAAGACGAAGAACGGCGGGCCGAAGAAAGCATCCAGAAACTCACCGATCACTACATAACCGAAATCGACAAACTGCTTGCCCAGAAAGAACAGGAACTGATGCAGATCTGATCTGCCGGACAGTCCCGGTCTCATAAGAGTACGCGAGGAGAATCTCCGATGGCGGATCCCGCCTTTACCAGTTCCACCTTGGTGGTACCCGGCCTGAACAAGGTGCCACGGCATATCGCCATCATCATGGACGGCAATGGACGCTGGGCGCGCAAACGCTTTTTGCCCCGGGTGGCCGGGCATTCCCGCGGGGTGGAAGCGGTGCGTGGAACGATCCGTGCCGCCATCGAACGCGGGGTCGAGTATCTGACCTTGTTTGCGTTCAGTTCCGAGAACTGGCGTCGGCCGGCCGACGAAGTTTCCTTCCTGATGCAGTTGTTCATCAAGTCGCTGCACATGGAAGTCAGTCGACTGCACGAAAACGGTATCCGTTTTCACGTTATCGGCGATCGTTCGCGCTTCGAACCGATACTGGTCAAGGCCATCGAGGCAGCCGAAGAACTCACCGCCAACAATACCCGCCTGCATTTGACCGTGGCCGCCAACTACGGCGGACGCTGGGACGTGCTCTCAGCAGTCAATCGTGCACTTGCCAAGCAGCCGGGGGTGACCGAAATAAGCGAAGAGATGATCAACGCCGGGTTGTCGATGAATTACGCGCCGGAGCCTGATCTCTTCATCCGGACCGGGGGCGAGCAGCGGATCAGCAACTTTCTGCTCTGGCAACTGGCGTATACGGAATTTTTCTTCACCGATGCCCTATGGCCGGATTTCAATGGAAAGCTGCTCGACCAAGCCATTGCTTCCTATCAGAATCGTGAGCGCCGCTTCGGGCGCACCAGCGAGCACCTGACTACTGGTGGTGAAGTGGAGCGTCATGCTTAGGACGCGAATCATTACGGCGGTTGCGCTGCTGGCAGGATTGCTGGCGGCGCTGTTTTTTCTTCCCCCGCTGCTCTGGGCAACTTTTTGCGCGTTGATTTGCGCGCTCGCGGCCTGGGAGTGGGGCGGGCTTGCGGGATGGGGCAGAAAGGCGCGGGTTGGCTATGGCATCGCTTTGGGGTGCCTGTGCCTTGTAGGATGCCTGCGTTTTGTGCCAGGTCTTTTTCACGGGTCTTCCGGTTTTTCGCAGCAGGCACTACCGGGGGCGCTCTCTCTGCTTTTTTTATTCGCGGGACTCTTCTGGCTGTTGATCGTACCATTCTGGTTGTGGCGTAAGTGGCCTTTGCGTAACTGGTCTGCGGCGTTAACCGGAGTCATCGTACTGGTTCCGCCCATGCTGATATTCATTGGGCTGCGGCTTGCCCAGGGCCCTTTGATGTTGCTCGCAGTTTGCGCACTGGTCTGGGTGGCCGACATCGCGGCCTACTTTTCCGGTCGGACGTTCGGTGGAAAAAAGCTTGCTCCCGGCATCAGCCCAGGCAAAACATGGGCAGGTGTGATCGGTGCAGTGGTTGGCGTCCTGGTATATGGAAATGTGATTTTGTTTACGTGGGGATCCGGCAAGATTTTCGGATTTGAAATACAAAATATATTGTTGCTCCAATTCATATTCATCGGTCTGGGGGCCGTGAGCATCATTGGAGACCTCTTTGAGTCGTTGCTCAAACGTCAAGCGGGTGTGAAAGACAGCAGCAACCTTTTGCCTGGGCATGGCGGTATTCTTGACCGGGTTGACAGTCTGACTTCGACTTTGGCGTTGATTGGTTTTATGAACCTGGTCAGTCTCTTTTTATTTTCCTGACCCCTCTAAATAATCGGCATCATGCCCGCGGCTTCTCCCCAACAAATTACCCTCCTTGGCGCGACCGGCTCGATTGGCGCAAGCACGCTCGATGTCATCTCCCGCCACCCGGACCGCTATTCGGTTTTTGCACTGACCGCACACCGTGCAGCGAACCGCCTTGCCGAACTGTGCTTGCGGTTTTCTCCGCGTTACGCAGTGATGACGGACAGCGATGCGGCAAAAAAACTGAAAACGCTGTTGCAAACCGGTCGGTGCGCAACCACGGTGCTTGAAGGCGAGCAAGCCTTGTGCGAAGTAGCGTGCGCTTCCGAGACCGACACAGTGATGGCGGCCATCGTGGGGGCGGCAGGACTCGCGCCGACGTTGGCTGCCGTTACTGCGGGAAAGAAGGTACTGCTCGCCAACAAGGAAGCCCTGGTGATGTCCGGTCAGCTTTTCATGGACGCAGTGGAGGTTTCCGGTTGCTGCCTGTACCCGATCGATAGCGAGCACAACGCGGTATTTCAGTCTTTGCCGCGAAATTTTCGGCGTCACACGGAGGGAAGCGGAATACGGCGCATCCTGCTCACAGCGTCGGGCGGGCCTTTTCGTAACGCATCACCCGAGAAGCTGGAAACAGTCACGCCGGAGCAGGCATGCGCTCACCCTGTCTGGTCGATGGGGCGTAAGATCTCGGTCGATTCCGCGACCATGATGAATAAGGGACTGGAAGTGATTGAGGCACACTGGCTGTTCGGCGTGCCTCCCGGACAGATCGAGGTGGTCATCCATCCACAGGGGATTATCCATTCGATGGTTGATTACATCGACGGCTCGGTTCTGGCCCAACTTGGCAATCCCGACATGCGTATCCCGATTGCCAACGCTCTGGCCTGGCCGGAGCGACTGGCCTCGGGCGCCAGGGCGCTCGATCTTTTCGAGATTGCCGCCCTGAGCTTCGAACGTCCCGATTTCGGGCGCTTTCCGTGTCTTTCCCTGTCTTACCAAGCACTGGAAGCAGGCGGCGCAATGCCTACGGCGCTCAATGCAGCCAACGAAGAGGCAGTGGCAGCCTTCCTGGATGGCGGGTTGGGGTTTCGTCGCATCGCCGATGTAGTTGCAGCGACGCTGGAATGCAATGGATGGCAGGGAGCCGAAACGCTGGAAGCGGTGCTGGAGGCTGACGCGCGCGCGCGCAGCTTTGCCCGCGAAGAAATATGCAAACGAGGTGCAGCATGAGTTTTTTTATCCATTACATTATTCCGTTTACCGTTGCCCTCGGGGTATTGATACTGGTCCATGAATTGGGGCACTACCTGGTTGCGCGCTGGTGTGGGGTCAAGGTTCTGCGGTTCTCGATCGGGTTTGGTCGTCCGCTG
>JAITWP010000301.1 GCA_031285365.1 Azoarcus sp. | reverse complement strand
GTTTCATTTTGTTCCACGGTAAACGCCATCCGCGCGACATGGCGGCGGACGAGGTCACGGCGTTCCTGACTCATCTGGCGAATGAGCGCAATGTGGCCGCTTCAACTCAGAATCAGGCGAAGAGCGCCTTGCTGTTTCTCTACAAGCAGGTGCTCGGCATCGAGTTGCCGTGGCTCAATGAAATCGTGCAGGCAAAACGCGGTACGCGCTTGCCGGTGGTGCTGACGCCGCGTGAGGTACGCGATTTGCTCGGCGCGACGCAAGGCACAATGGGGCTCGTCGTCGGGTTGTTGTACGGTACCGGTATGCGCCTGCTCGAGTGCCTGCGCCTGCGCGTGAAAGACGTTGAACTGACGCGCCGTGAGATTCTGATTCGCGAGGGCAAGGGTAACAAGGATCGTGTGACGGTATTGCCGGAGAACCTTGTGCTGCCGCTACAGAAGCATTTGGTGCGCGTGAAAACGTTGCACGATGCGGATATCGCGGCCGGTTTCGGTGAGGTGTATATGCCCGATGCGCTGATGTGCAAATATCCGAGCGCGGCGCGCCAGTGGGGATGGCAGTGGGTGTTTCCAAGTCCGGTGCGCTCGATTGATCCGCGTTCAGGGGCGCAGCGGCGACATCATATTTATCCCGAAAGCGTGCAGCGCGCGGTACGGGAAGCGGCGCGGCATGTCGGTATCATCAAGCCGTGCACGCCGCACGTGCTGAGGCACAGTTTTGCAACGCATCTGCTACAGGCTGGTTATGATATTCGCACGGTGCAGGAGTTGCTGGGTCATAGTGATGTGAAGACGACCATGATTTACACACATGTGCTCAATCGCGGCGGACGTGGCGTGGTCAGCCCGTTGGACGCATTGTGAACACGCAAAAGCCCGAAGCCCTGAAGTTATCGGGCTTTTCAGATTTGGTGAAACGGGACGAGGTCTGGAGTTGGCGCGCCCGGAAGGATTCGAACCTCCTACCCCTTGGTTCGTAGCCAAGTACTCTATCCAGATGAGCTACGGGCGCTTTTCGGGTGAAGGCGCATTATATGGAGGGGGGGCGGAAAGTCAAGCACCGCAGTACCCCGAAGGAGCGAGGTAATTCCCCTCCGTGGAGGGGTGCCCCGAAGGGGCGGGGTGGTTGCGCGGGCACGCGCGCCGCACAATTCGTGCCCCAAAGAGCCGGTGGAGGCTACCAGATCAGAACAAAAAAGCGCGCGCCCTTCTCGGGCAGCGCGCTTTTTGCGTGAACGTTCGGAATCTCAGGCGAGCAGATCTTTCACGCCGTCGCGCTCTTCAAGCAACTCGTTAAGTGTCTTGTCCATGCGCTCGCGCGAAAACTCGTCAATCTCCAGACCTTGAACGATCTTGTATTCGCCGTTTTCGATCGTGGTCGGGAATCCGAAGACGATGCCTTCGGGGATGCCGTAAGAGCCGTCGGAAGGTACGCCCATCGTGACCCATTCGCCGTTCGAGCCATGCACCCAGTCGCGGATGTGGTCGATTGCGGCATTGGCCGCCGAGGCCGCCGAGGAGAGGCCGCGCGCTTCGATGATTGCCGCGCCGCGCTTGGCGACGGTGGGCAGGAACACGTCCTTGTTCCAGGCATCGTCGTTGATGAGATCCTTGAGTTTGTCGCCATTGGAGGTGACGAAACGGTAATCGGCGTACATGGTGGGCGAATGGTTGCCCCACACCGCCATGTTCTTCAGGCTGGAAACCGCACGACCGGACTTGGCGGCCAGTTGCGACAGGGCGCGGTTCTGGTCGAGACGCAGCATGCCGTGGAAATTCCTGGCCGGGATGCGACCGTATTTCAACGCGATTTCTTTGGCGATGTAGGCATTGGTGTTGCAGGGGTTGCCTACCACGAGCACCTTGCAGTCGGGATCGGCGTACTGGCCGATGGCCGCGCCCTGCACGGTGAAAATCTTGGCGTTTTCGGTCAACAGATCCTTGCGCTCCATGCCGGGGCCGCGCGGACGCGCGCCAACCAGCAGGGCGACCTTGGCGTCCTTGAAGGCGACGTTGGGATCGTCAGTCGGGATGACGCCCGCCAGAAGCGGGAAAGCGCAGTCGTCCAGTTCCATGATTACGCCTTGGAGAGCCTTCTGGGCCTGGGGCAGATCGAGCAGTTGCAAGATGACGGGCTGATCCTTACCAAGCATTTCGCCGCTGGCGATGCGAAATAGCAGGGCGTAACCAATTTGACCGGCAGCACCGGTGACGGCAACGCGGATAGGGGCTTTACTCATGGATTCTTCTCCTTCTGGGCGTGGTATGCGACAAAGATTTTACGTCATATGGCGCTAAAACCATATGGCAAGGATGTAGGTATAAACACTAATACTAGCAGTGAAAAGCTGTCTTAACAACTTATATTATATATAAGACATATAATATTTCTATGGTGGACGTTACCGAATTTTTATGTTCCACTACGCAAATGGCACAAATTTCTCCTACTTTCAGCCCGCTTTATCGACAGATCAGAGGTTTAATCCTACAGGCACTCGAATCCGGAGAGTGGCGTCCTGGGCAGGTTATTCCGAGCGAACAGGAACTGGCGGCGCGTTTCAGTGTCTCGCAGGGGACGGTACGCAAGGCTATCGACGAGATGGCGGCGGACAACATCTTGGTGCGCAGGCAGGGCAGAGGCACTTATGTGGCCTCGCACACCGATCCGCGGCAGATGTTCCGTTTTTTGCGGCTGGTTCCGGAAGAGGGGGAGTTGCTTACGCATCCAAAGAGTATTCCCATCGACTGCTGGCGTGCCAAGGCCGGACATGAAGCGGCTCGTGCGCTGGGCATCGAGACGGGTACTCCGATCATCATCCTGCGGCGGATGTTGCAATTCTCGGGTAAACCCATCGTGGGTGATGAAATCTATCTGCCTGAAGAGATTTTCCGAGGGCTTGACATGGAAATGCTGCAAGCCTGGAACAGTTCGCTGTACTCGTTGTTCGAGACGCGCTTCGGGTTGCGTATGATCCGCGCACAGGAACGCATTCGGGCCATAGCGGCCGACCGTGCGGCGGCGGAACTGCTCCGGGTGGAAGAAGGCACCCCGCTGCTATCGGTCGAACGGGTGACCTACACATATGGGGACAAGCCAGTAGAATGGAGGCGCGGGGTGTATTCAACAGCTGACCACTACTATTTGAACGATCTGACTTGAATAACCTATCTCTAACCGACGGAGGAACACATGAGCGAAGAACGCAAAGCCAGTTTGACCATTGATGGCAAAACAGCAGATTTTCCGATACTGAAAGGCACGCATGGCAACGATGTCATCGACATTCGCACGCTGGGAGCCAAGACCGGACTATTCACCTATGACTCCGGTTTCCTGTCGACCGCCAGTTGTCAGTCCACTATCACCTTCATAGACGGCGACAAGGGTGAGCTGCTCTATCGCGGCTATCCTATCGAGCAACTGGCCGAAAAATGCAACTTTCTGGAGGTTGCCTGGCTGTTGCGCCACGGCGAATTGCCGAATGCGGGTGAAAAAACAAAATTTGAAAACACCATCCGCAATCACA
>JAITWP010000270.1 GCA_031285365.1 Azoarcus sp. | reverse complement strand
CCGAGTTCTTCCTCGATACGCAACAACTGGTTGTACTTGGCAATACGGTCGGAACGCGACAGCGAACCGGTCTTGATCTGCATGGCGCGCAGCCCCACGGCGATGTCCGCGATGGTGCTATCTTCCGTCTCGCCCGAACGATGCGAAATCACCGCCGTGTAACCGGCGAGCTTGGCCATTTCCACCGCGGCGAAAGTTTCGGACAGGGTGCCGATCTGGTTGATCTTGATCAGGATCGAATTGGCCACTCCTTTGGCAATACCCTGCTCAAGAATTCGGGTGTTGGTCACGAACAGATCGTCGCCAACGAGTTGAACTTTTCCGCCCAGACGCTTGGTGAGCAATTTCCAGCCCTCCCAGTCGCCCTCGGCCATGCCGTCTTCGATCGAGACGATGGGAAATTTCTCGACCAGATCGCCGAGGTAATCAATGAATCCGTTCGCGTCGAGGCTCAGCCTTTCGCCCCTCAACTCGTACCGGCCATTCCTGTAGAACTCGGAGGCGGCGCAATCGAGCGCCAGCAGCACATCCCGGCCCGGCTCGTAACCCGCGGTCGTCACCGCTTCGAGAATCAGTTTCAACGCCTCTTCGGTGCCGGAAACATTCGGGGCAAAGCCGCCTTCATCCCCCACTGTGGTCGGAAAACCTTTCTTGTCCGTAATCTTTTTCAGGTGCTGAAAAATCTCCGCCCCACAGCGCAACGCCTCGCGGAAGCTCTTCGCCCCCACCGGCATGATCATGCATTCCTGAATATCGAGGCTGTTGTTGGCGTGTTCACCGCCGTTGATGACGTTCATCATCGGAACCGGCATGACCATCGGGCTGGAACCGCCGAAATAGCGATAAAGCGGCAACCCGGCTTCCTCGGCGGCGGCCTTCGCTACGGCCATCGACACCGCGAGAATGGCGTTCGCACCAATACGCGACTTGTTTTCCGTGCCGTCGAGTTCGATCATCGTGCGGTCGATGAACGTCTGCTCTTCGGCATCGAGCCCAACGATCGCCTCCGAAATCTCGGTGTTGACGTTTTCAACCGCCTGCAAGACCCCTTTGCCGAGAAAACGTCCGGCGTCGCCGTCTCGCAATTCCATGGCTTCACGCGAGCCGGTCGAGGCGCCCGAAGGCACGGCGGCACGGCCCATAACGCCGGATTCGAGCAGCACATCGGCCTCAACGGTAGGGTTGCCGCGCGAATCGAGAATTTCACGCGCGATTACATCAACGATTGCACTCATATCGGTTCCTGCTGGTTCTGGTTTTATGGATAGATTGACTGTGATGCCGATGCCGGATGCCTTTTAGCCCTGGAGCGCGATAGATTTTGCAATCCGGTCGAATTCCCTCAATGTTGCCAGCAACACCCCCATCTGGTCGAGAGGCCAACTGTTCGGTCCGTCAGAGAGCGCCTTCTCGGGATTCGGGTGTGTCTCCAGGAAAATTCCCGCGATTCCTACTGCCACCGCCGCTCGTGCGAGCACGGGCACGAACTCGCGCTGTCCTCCGGAGGCTGTCCCCTGCCCGCCGGGTAACTGCACTGAATGCGTGGCATCGAACACCACCGGACAGCCTGTTTCGCGCAAAATCGCCAGCGAACGCATGTCGGAGATGAGGTTGTTGTAACCGAACGACACCCCACGTTCGCATACCATAATGTTGTCTGCGCCGCCGTTGGCCTCGCGTGCTTTGGCAACAACATTTTTCATGTCGCCGGGCGCGAGGAACTGTCCTTTCTTGATGTTAACCGGCTTGCCGCAAGAGGCCACCGCGTGGATGAAATCCGTCTGCCTGCAAAGAAACGCCGGAGTCTGCAACACATCAACCACCGCTGCCACCTCGGTCACTTCGGCCTCGGTGTGCACATCCGTAAGCACCGGCACGCCAATCTGCGAGCGCACTTCGGTCAGGATTTTCAGGCCGGCTTCGATGCCATGCCCGCGAAAACTCGTGCCAGAACTGCGATTAGCCTTGTCGTAGGATGCCTTGAAGATGTACGGAATGCTGAGTTCCGCGCAGATTTCCTTCATCCGCCCGGCCACGTCCAGGCACAACTGGCTGGACTCGGCCACGCATGGCCCCGCGATGACAAATAGCGGTTGATCGAATCCAGCCTCAAAGCCGCAAAGATTCATCGCCATCACGCCCCTTTCGCCGCCCGGTGCGCCAGTGCGGCCTGCACGTACGCGATGAACAGCGGATGCCCGGTGCGCGGGTTGGATGTGAATTCCGGATGAAACTGCACGCCGAGGAACCACGGGTGCCGATCTTTTGGCAATTCCATCACCTCAGGCAGATTTCCGTTCTGCATGCGCGCCGAGATCGTCAGACCGGCGGCTTCCAGCCTGGGCACGTAGAAGTTATTGACTTCGTAGCGATGGCGATGGCGCTCGTTGATTTCCTGTCCGTAGATACTCTCCACCAGGGAGCCCGGCAGGGTTGGACAACGTTGCGCCCCCAGGCGCATCGTGCCGCCAAGCCCGGAACGTTCGTCGCGGCATTCCACCCTGCCCTCGCGGTCGACCCACTCGGTAATCAGGGCCACGACTGGATAGGGTGTCGCAGGATCGAGTTCCGTGCTGTGCGCACCGGCCAATCCCGCTTCGTTTCTCGCATACTCGATAACCGCAAGCTGCATCCCCAGGCAGATACCGAGAAATGGCAACCCTTGTGTGCGTGCATAATGGATTGCGGCAATCATCCCTTCCGTGCCGCGCTTGTCGAAGCCGCCCGGAACCAGGAGAGCATCCATCTCTTCAAGCGTCCCGCAGCCGTCCCGCTCGATGTCTTCGGAGTCGAAATAATGGATATTCACCTTCGCCGCGGTATGCATTCCGGCATGAACGAACGCCTCGACCAGCGACTTGTAAGAATCGATCAGGTCGACATACTTGCCGACGAATCCAATGTTTACCGTCGTTTTTGGATGCTCCAGCGCGTCGGTCAGTCTGTTCCAGGTCGACAGATCCGCCGCACGAGCCAGGATGGCAAGCTTGTGACAGACGATCTCGTCGAGCATCTGTCCGTGCAACATGCCTGGAATCTTGTAGATCGAGTCTGAGTCCAGGCACTCGATCACCGCCTCCGGCATCACGTTGCAGAACAGCGCGATCTTGCCCCGCTCCTCGACGGGAATGCTGCGATCGGCGCGGCAGAGCAGAATATCCGGCTGGATGCCGATTTCGCGCAGTTCTTTTACCGAATGCTGTGTCGGTTTGGTTTTCAGTTCTCCTGCCGTCGGAATGTACGGCAGCAACGTGAGATGGATGTAGCACGTATTGTTGCGCCCTTCTTCTATACCCATCTGGCGGATGGCTTCCAGAAAAGGCAGGGACTCGATATCGCCCACTGTTCCGCCGACCTCGACGATAGCCACCTCGGCACCTTCGGCCCCGGCCTTGACCTTTTTCTTGATCTCGTCGGTGATATGCGGAATGACCTGCACGGTTCGACCCAGGTACTCGCCGCGCCGCTCCTTTCTGAGTACAGCGTCATATATCTGACCCGCGGTGAAATTATTTCGCCGGGTCATTTTGGTGCTGGAAAATCGCTCGTAGTGCCCGAGGTCGAGATCGGTTTCTGCGCCATCTTCGGTCACGAACACCTCTCCGTGCTGGAGGGGGGACATCGTGCCCGGATCGACGTTGATGTAGGGATCGAGCTTGAGATGTGTCACGCAGATACCGCGCGACTCCAGAATGGCTCCAAGCGAAGCCGCCGCGATGCCTTTGCCTAGTGAGGAAACGACACCGCCAGTAACGAAGACGTACTTTGTCATGGGAATTGTGCTGCCGGAAATTGTAATGGTAACCGATTCCCACCCCTCGCGGTCACCTCTCCGCCGCTTATGCCTACCCTACCCTAACGCTACGCTTCCCCTCTTTGTCCGAAGTCGATAGAATGCAACCCCTTCCACGGAGAGGTGGATGAGTGGTTTAAGTCGCACGCCTGGAAAGCGTGTTTAGGGTAATACCCTAACGCGGGTTCGAATCCCGCCCTCTCCGCCAGTTATGTTATAAAAACAATAACTTGCAACATAAACTCTAGGTCGTCCCGTCAATCTTGCGGGGATTCCCCGATTCGGCTCAGGGGAGCCTTCAGCCCAGCTTGCTCTCCACGAACGCCAGCAGCGTCTCCACGGTCGCAAAGGTGGCGCCGTCGATTTCATCGTCACCGATAATGAAGCCGAAGTGTTCCTCGAACAGGTTCAGCACGCCCACGACTGCCATCGAATCCAGTTCGGGCAGCGCTCCCAGAAGCGGGGTATCGGGCCGGAACGCTAGCGCCCTCCCTCCCAGGCCCAAGGCTTCGTCAACGATTGCCAACACTTCTTGTCTGATATTCGTCAATTTGAAATTGAAATCTGTCAATTTTCAACTCCGATACACTGTACTCTACCCCCCACAAAGGGACACCCATCCGTAAGGACGGGCCGCTATTATAGGCAGTCTTTCTTACAGTTCAACCGTGACCCTTCTTCACCATCTGATTCGCTCCTCCGCTGCGCGAACGCCCGAGGCCGTCGCTCTGCGCGCGGGGGGCGCCTCCCTGGATTACCAGGGGCTTGTCACCGCCGTCGATGCCTTCGCGGGCGGACTCGTCCGCCTGGGTCTTGCCCGGGGCGAACGGGTTGCAGTCTGGCTCGACAAGCGGTTTGAAGCCGTCATCGCCTGTTTTGGCGCAGCAGCGGCAGGCGGAGTGTTCGTGCCGGTCAATCCTGCCCTCAAACCTGCACAGGTCGCCCACATCCTGCGCGACAGCGGCGCATGCGTCCTCGTCACCAGCCCGGAACGTTCTATTGGACTTGCTCAGGCACTCGCCACCTGCCCCGATCTACGCCATCTGGTACTGACCGGCACGCCAGAAACCACACCAACCGCCCGCACGTTTGCCACACACGGATGGAACGAAATGCTGGCATTGGCGCCAAAAGCCTGCGGCCATCGTGTCATCGACGCCGACATGACAGCGATTCTCTACACCTCGGGCAGCACAGGGCTTCCCAAGGGAGTAGTGCTATCCCATCGCAATATGGTTGCCGGAGCGCAAAGCGTTGCCCATTACCTCGAAAACCGCGCCGATGATGTATTGCTCGTGGCGCTGCCGCTATCGTTCGACGCCGGTTTCTCGCAGTTGACCACGGCCTTTGCCGTGGGCGCGCGGGCAGTGCTGCTCAACTACCTGCTGCCGCGCGATGTGCTGAAAGCGATGGAACGCGAGCGCGTGACCGGACTGACCGCCGTGCCGCCGCTCTGGATACAACTCGCGCAACTCACGTGGCCTGCAACAATCAACGAGCACCTGCGCTACTTCGCCAATACCGGCGGGCACATGCCGCGCACCACGCTGGATCGTCTGCGTGCCCTGCTGCCCT
>JAITWP010000240.1 GCA_031285365.1 Azoarcus sp. | reverse complement strand
CGCCACGCACCCTTCGTTTGTTACGGCAAAGTTGAAGATGTTGCCTGCCGCTCTCCTGGTTTTTGCGGCCGGGACTGTCAATGCACAGACTGACCTGTCCACCGGGGTTGCCGTTTTGGCAAACGGGTTAGACACGAACGGCAACGTCGTTCGCCTGCTCGACCCGAAAACCGATTTGAAAAATTTCGGCAACGCTTTCTACGTCTACTACAACGCCCAGGACGGGGCGGAGCATGTGTCCAAAAACAGCATCGTTCCCAACGCAAAGGGCACTGGTTTTGCATCGATGCAGCGAGGCACACGCGAGGTGGATCTGGCTCGCGGAGTTAACGCCAATGACCCCAAGTATGATGGAGTCATTGACTGGGGTATTACCCGCGATGCCAATTGGACCGTCTATTACACCGCTACGGGTGCAACTCCGGCAACCCAGAGCAACATGAACAACGTAAACATAATGGCCTGGGGCAACGCAAACACAGTGCGCGGTTTGGAAGGGGCGCTGAAGAATGCCATTAAAGACAATCAGGTCGGATACATCGATAGCCGTATCGAAATGAATTACAACGGCAGAACGTCCTACGGCACGACAGCCGAACTTTACGGGTCGTCGACCATCAATTCAAACGGCGTTGGCTACCAGGCCGGTTTGAAGTACATCGACACCGGCAAGGGTGTTATCGGAGCATCTGCGGGGTTGTACTACGATGAAGCCGGTCAATACCACATGGACGCAAACGGGATCATCACTTTCGATGGCAACCTGTCAGGCAATCCTTCGAATGCGGCTTCCATCATTTATGATGACTGGAATCAGCACGGCATCGTTCTGACCGGAGCCGACCTGCTCGCCTACACAGTCGGTTTCACGGGCAATGGCACCGACACGGTGATCGAAGGGGCGTTCAACGTTTTGGGCGTTTTCTATGATGTTTATGTCAACGGCCACCAAGTTGACCGGTCATTGCTCAACCTGACGGAAAATCTTTACGGCAGCCAGATTCTCAACGGCGTTGGCGCAGGCCAGGGCGTCGTCGGCGAATACACGATGAGCCTTGATCTGTCGGATCTCGACCCATCCTTCTGGAACGCAGACGGACATAACAACATCTCGTTCATGGTCGGATCGGTCACTCCGTGGATGTTGGGATTGCAAGCTAATGACGTTACCGTTATTGGCACCAGCACCAACCCCTATGCCCACCCCTATGGGATAGTTGCCGGTTTCAACTACTTTTCCGCTGACATTCAATATGGCATCGGCACTCCCATACCGGAACCGGGAACCTGGGCGATGTTGCTGGCGGGTCTCGGTGTTGTAGGTGTGGCCGCGAGACGCCGCCGCTTGCGGAAGAATTGATGGAATGACATCGCCGCCGGTAGCGGCGAGACTTGAGTCAAAGTTGAAGGGAAAGTGAATTCACTTTCCCTTCTTTGTATTTTCCGTTGATAAATTGCCGCCTGTCCGCAGGCAGTCTAAGATACTCAGCTTTCGCCGTTCACCGGAATGGCGTTTTTCAGGAGAGGCAGCATGAAGATGGCAACGCAGGCGGAGGAAGCGACGAAGGTTTCGCCCGCGCGGGCGGCCACTACGGTTGCGGAGGGTGAGTGTTTACATCCTGCGGTCCTCAAATCCAACAAGCTGGCCGATGTCTGTTACGACATTCGCGGGCCGGTGTTGACTCGCGCCCGACAACTGGAGGACGAGGGACACAGGATCATCAAGCTCAATATCGGCAATCTTGCGCCTTTCGGATTCGAGGCGCCCGAGGAAATCCAGCGGGACATGATTCGCAATTTGCCGCATGCGTCGGGCTATACGGACGCGAAGGGCATTTTCGCCGCGCGCAAGGCGGTGATGCACTACACGCAGCAAAAGAATATCAAGGGTGTGGACGTCGAGGATATTTATATCGGCAATGGCGTCTCGGAACTCATCGTCATGTCGATGAACGCGCTGCTGAATGCGGGTGACGAGGTGCTGATTCCCGCGCCTGATTATCCACTCTGGACGGCGGCGGTGTCGCTCTCGGGCGGGCGTCCGGTACATTACCTGTGCGACGAGGGGGCGGGATGGCTACCCGATCTGGCCGATATGCGCAGCAAGATCACGCCCAATACGCGCGCCATTGTCGTCATCAATCCGAACAACCCGACCGGGGCAATTTATCCGGATGAAGTGTTGCGGGAAATCGTTGCCATCGCGCGTGAGCACAGCCTCATTCTTTATTCCGACGAGGTGTATGACAAAGTGCTTTACGAGGGCGCGACGCACACTTCGCTCGCGGCGCTCTCCGAAGATGTACTGACCATCATTTTTAATGGCCTCTCGAAGAGTTACCGCGCCTGCGGCTATCGTGCCGGATGGATGGTGGTGTGCGGCGACAAGCGGCGCGCGCAGGATTACATCGAGGGGCTGGATATGCTGGCTTCGATGCGCCTGTGCTCGAATGTGCCCGGCCAGTACGCGATTCAGACTGCGCTTGGCGGCTATCAGAGCATCGTTGAGCTGATCGGCGAGGGCGGCAGGCTGCGTCATCAGCGCGACCTGGCCTTTGAACTGCTCACGGCGATTCCGGGGGTCTCCTGCGTCAAGCCCATGTCCACGCTGTATATGTTCCCGAAGCTCGATCCCCGGATGTATCCGATCGAGGATGACCAGGCGTTCATTACCGAACTGCTTGAAGTCGAACGGGTATTGCTGGTGCAGGGCACGGGTTTCAACTGGTCGCGTCCCGATCATTTCAGGCTGGTCTTTTTGCCGTATGAAGAAGATTTGCGCGAGGCCGTCGGGCGTATCGCGCGGTTCCTCGAACACTATCGCAAGCAGCATGGCACGCTGTAGCAGCAGGGCGGGGACGGGTTAATTCAGGATTTACGCATAACAACGGAACGAGCGCATGAAACCAATCAATGTAGGGTTGTTGGGTATTGGCACTGTCGGAGGCGGCGTGTTTGCCGTCCTTGAACGCAACGCGGACGAAATCGCCCGTCGGGCGGGGCGCGAAATTCGCATCACCGCAGTGGCGGACAAGGACATCGAACGCGCGCGGAGTCTTGTCGGCGGAGCCGTGAAGGTTACCGACGATGCCCTCAGTGTGACTCGAGACCCGGAAATCGACATCGTGGTCGAGTTGATCGGCGGGTATACCGTGGCGAAAGATCTGGCCCTGTCGGCCATCGAGAGCGGCAAGCATTTCGTCACCGCCAACAAGGCGCTCCTGGCCGTGCATGGAAACGAGATTTTTGCTGCCGCGCACCGCCGAGACGTGATGGTGGCCTTCGAGGCGGCAGTGGCGGGGGGGATTCCCATCATCAAGGCGTTGCGCGAAGGTCTGTCCGCCAATCGCATCGAGTGGGTGGCGGGCATCATCAACGGCACGACCAACTTCATCCTGTCGGAAATGCGGGACAAGGGGCTGTCGTTCGATGTGGTTCTGAAGGAAGCGCAGCGCCTGGGATATGCCGAAGCCGATCCCACGTTCGACATCGAAGGGGTGGATGCCGCGCACAAGGCGACGATCATGAGCGCCATCGCCTTCGGCATTCCGATGCAGTTCGACAAAGCGCACATCGAGGGCATTTCCCAGCTTGAATCGATCGACATCACCTACGCTGGACAGTTGGGATACCGGATCAAGCTGCTTGGCATTGCGCGCAAGCGCCCGGAGGGGATCGAACTGCGCGTGCATCCGGCGCTCGTGCATGGCAGCAGGTTGCTGGCCAGCGTCGAGGGGGCGATGAACGCGGTGCTGGTGCAGGCCGATGCCGTGGGAGCAACGCTTTACTACGGCAAGGGCGCGGGGGCCGAACCGACCGCCAGCGCGGTGATTGCCGATCTCGTCGACATCACGCGGCTGCATACCGCCGATCCCGAACACCGCGTGCCGCATCTCGCCTTCCAGCCGGATCAGGTGCTGGATGTGCCGGTGCTGCCCATCGAAGAGGCGGTGACGTCCTACTACCTGCGTATGCGTGTGCTGGACAAACCCGGTGTGCTGGCCGACATCACCCGCATCCTCGCCGACAGCAACATTTCCATTGACGCGATGATTCAACGGGAAGCGGGCGAGGGCGAATCGCAGACCGACATCATCATGCTGACTCATCAGACTGTCGAGAAGAATGCCGTTGCCGCCATCGCGCGCATCGAGGCGCTCGATTCGGTGCAGGGGAAAGTGACGCGGCTGCGGCTGGAGACGCTTTAGACGGGGAAGGCACGTCCTCCAGGGGATTCCCGAAGGCTTCCGTGATTCATGACATGTGCGGATACGGCCATGTTCATTGGTCGTGTATGCGGCTGGTTGACATTCAAAATACAGCAACTAGAATTAGTTGCAAGGGGGTGTAGTGTCAAAACGGGAAAAACTGGTCAGGAAACTGCTTGATCCACAGGTATCCATGACGTGGCAGGAACTTGTGACGCTGTTGCACGGGTTGGGATACCAACAGGATCAAGGTAGCGGCTCTCGCGTCAAGTTCGATAATGGCAATCCGCTTGAGGCCATCAGTTTGCATAGGCCGCATCCAGGCAACGAACTCAAAGCTTACGTGAAGCGCCTGGTAGCGGAGCACCTGGAAGAAGGAGGTATGATTCGATGAGTAACATGCTGAATTACCGTGGCTACTATGGTTCCATCGAGGCTAGTCCGGCGGATAACTGTCTGTTTGGCAAGTTGCAATTCATCCGTGCCCTGGTGAGCTATGAGGGGCAGACGGTGGCTGAGCTTGAACAGGCGTTTCGCGATGCGGTGGATGACTACTTGACCGGCTGCACGGTTGCGGGTCGTGCTCCGGAGATACCCTGCAAGGGTTCGTTCAACGTGCGAGTGGGGCACGCCCTGCATCTTGCTGCGAGCGTGGAAGCGACCCGTCAATCCATTACACTCAACGATCTGACTCGCCGGGCGCTTGCCGCGTATATCGGGCAGTAGGGCGGGGTTTGTTTCAACCCGGAATTGACCAAACGCGCCATGTCCCCTATCCGCTACGCTATCCACCCCTCACGCCCCGAGGCACACCTCTTCGAGGTTCGCTGCACGGTGCCCATGCCCGATCCGGACGGGCAGAGGTTTTTCCTGCCTGTGTGGATTCCCGGCAGTTACATGATCCGCGAGTTCGCGCGCCATATCGTGAGCATCAGAGCCGAGGCGGGCGGGCGGGCGGTAGCGCTCGACAAGCTCGATAAGCACACCTGGCGGGCAGCAGCGGTACCGGCGGCGCTGACGCTCATTTACGAAGTCTATGCCTGGGATTTGTCGGTGCGCGCTGCGCATCTCGATCAGACGCATGGTTTTTTCAACGGCACGAGCGTCTTTTTTGCGGTGGAAGGGAAAATGGGCTCGCCCTGCCTGGTCGACATCCAGCCTCCCGTTACATGTGGGCAGAATTGGCGGGTGGCGACCACGTTACCGCGCGCCAAAGGCGAACCCGGCGCGGCGCAACCCTGGGGGTTCGGGCTTTATCGCGCCGCCGATTACTTCGAGTTGATCGATCATCCGGTGGAAATGGGCGTATTTACGCTCGATCATTTCGAGGCGGGTGGCGTGCGGCACAGCATCGTCCTCACCGGGCGGCATGATTGCGACACCGCGAGGTTGAGGAGCGATCTGGCCCGCGTCTGCCAGTGGCAGATCGACCTTTTCGGCGCGCCGCCGCCGATGAAACATTACCTGTTTCTCACGCAGGTCGTGGATGAGGGCTACGGCGGCCTCGAACATCGCGCTTCGACGGCGCTCATCACCCGCCGGGATAATCTGCCGTATCCCGGCATGAAGAAGATTTCCGACGGCTACATGGCTTACCTCGGTCTGTGCAGCCATGAGTATTTCCATCTCTGGAACGTCAAACGGATCAGACCGGCGGCGTTCGATCCCTGTGATCTCACGCGCGAGAACCATACCCGGCTGTTGTGGGCCTTCGAGGGCATCACCTCGTACTACGACGATCTTGCCCTGGTGCGCTCTGGAGTCATCGGCACAGGCGATTACCTTGGGTTGCTGGAGAAAAGCATCTCTTCGGTGCTGAAAACGCCGGGGCGAACCCTGCAAAGCGTCGGGCAATCCTCGTTCGATGCCTGGACACATTTTTACCGGCAGGATGAGAATTCGCCCAATGCCATCGTCAGCTATTACGCCAAGGGAGCCTTGATCGCGCTTGCGCTGGATTTGCGGTTGCGCCTGGAGAGTGCGGGCGCTCGCAGCCTGGATGATGTGATGCGGGCTTTGTGGCGGCAATATGGCCTGACCGGTGAGGGTGTGCCCGAGGAAGGCGTTTTCGACAGGGTTGCGGAAATCGGAGGCAGCGCGATGGCGCGTTGGTTGCGCAAGGCGGTGGAAGAAACGAACGATCTACCGCTGGCAAAGTGGCTCAAGCCTTTCGGTGTGCGCTGCCGGATCGAGGCGGGCAGCGCCACGCCGTCGCTTGGGATCAAGCTGAACGAAGGCAAGGCGGCGCGTATCGCGACAGCCTCTGACGGTGGCCCCGCGCAAAAGGCGGGACTGTCGGCAGGAGATGTGCTGATTGCCGTCGATGGCCTGCGGGTAGAGAGTGACAGCCTGCCGAAAATACTGGAACGTCGCCGTGCCGGTGAACGGATCGAAATCCACGCCTTCCGACGTGACGAACTGATGCGTTTCGAGCTTGAACTGGCTCCTGCACCGCTGGATACTGCCAAGTTGAGTCTGGAAACCAAACCGGATAAGGCGACCAAAGCCCTGCGGGATGGCTGGCTGGGAAATGCCGGGGTGGAGGGAAAATGCTGACCGTTTCCGACCACAGTCGCGATCTGGACGGGTTCACGTACGTTTATTCGGTGCTTTCCCGGCGCGCGGGCGGAGTGTCGATAGGCATCAATCTCAATCCAAACAATGCCTGTAATTGGCAGTGTGTCTATTGCCAGGTGCCTGGCCTGATACGAGGCAAGGCGCCGAAGATCGATCTCGCAAGACTCGAATCCGAGTTGCGCGCCTTTCTCACTGCCTTGTGTCGGGGTGATTGGCTGCTCCATAACGCGCCCGAAGGGGCAAGGGTCTTGCGGGATATCGCCTTTTCCGGCAATGGCGAACCGACCAGCGCAGTGGAATTTGCGGATGCCGTGGCATTGGCGGCCCGGCTGCATGGCGAATTCGATTTTGGCCCATCGGTGGCTCTGCGTTTGATTACCAATGGAAGTTTGCTCGGTCAGGCGCGAGTGCGGGAAGGTATCCGTCGATTGGGACAGGCGGGAGGGGAAGTCTGGTTCAAAGTCGACGCGGGCAGGGCGGATGCCATCGAGCGGATCAACGGTATCAGGTTGGTTCCGAGGACGATTGTCCGCAATCTGAGGACATGCACGGCGCTGTGCCCAACGTGGGTACAGACGTGCGTTTTTCGTTGGGATGGCCTGCCGCCGGATGATACCGAACTCGACGCCTGGCTCGATGTGCTGACGAGCGCGCCAATCTCGGGCGTATTGCTTTACGGCGTTGCCCGACCCTCGCTACAGCCTGATGCTGCGCACATCAGCCCCCTGTCGGCGGAAGAGTTCGACAGGATTGCGATAAAAACAAAAGAAAAAGGGCTGACGATCCGCGTCAGCCCTTGATAAAAGCCTGGAGGAGTAGCCCCGAACGGGGATAGACAGGCCTATTGGCCCCGCCTGTCATCCCGTTCATCCCGGTTTCAGGCCTTTTTCTTTTTCGAATTGGAAGCACGAGCCTCTTTTTTCAGGTTTTTGTACATCTCGGGATTGGTGGACTTGAGGTACTCCGCGACGTCGAAGTCTTCCTTCTTGACCTTGGTGATGTCGATCTGTTCGATGTGCACAAGGCGCAGGAGGGCCTGGACCGGGCGCGGTATGTTGCGTCCACTTTCATAGCGCGAACCACCACTCTGTGTGACGCCGATCTTCGACCAGAACTGGGACTGGTTGAGACCAAGTTTGCGGCGAATTTCGCGTACATCGATGGGTTGTTCTGTAGCTTTCATGTCACTGTCCTTTACAGGGTTGCGGGAGGAATGCTCTCGTTGGTTGAGGTTACTGGCAGTCGGACTCCAATTGGATGTCCGAGTATTTCGAAGTATAGGTCAATCCTTATATGCTATACAATGGGAATAATTAACGACATGCGGTTATCCACAATGTTTCCGGGCGTTGCTTGTGACCGATGGCATATGTCCAAAACAAACCATTTTGAATAAAAAATAACTAAAAAAAACGCTATATCAAATACTTGTACTGTGGATTGCAAAAGATGCAAAAGCACCGCCGCATTAATGTTACTATATCGACATTTAATCAAGGTTAATGTGCGTAGCTATCAAGGTAGGGTTTCTCATGTTCTGTACACTATGCGTAGTATGGCAGACGGGAAACATGGGCGACAATCGTGGAGCGATTGCGTTGGAAAAATGAGACAAGTTACCGTATTGATGTGCGTCACTCTTATTTTTAAGGTTTTGTTAGCGACCGTCATCTTGGCAACAACACCGGCATCGGTTTTTGCCCAGCGTGAAGCAAACACGGATTTTCTGGGCCAGCAAAAACAATATGCGCGGGTGAGGGGGGCGCTCCTTCACCGGGCGGATGCGCTTGATCGCAACCTTGACGCGCATGGGCTGAAAAGCACCGATCTCAATATTCTCATCGTTGCTTACAAGACCGAAGCTGTTCTGGATATCTACGCGAAGAAACGGGATGAGGCGAGTTACAGGAAACTCGTTTCTTATCCCATTTGTGCCGCTTCCGGAAAACCTGGCCCCAAGAGACGGCAGGGGGACAAACAGGTGCCGGAAGGTTTTTACCGGATCGATCGCTTCAATCCGGTGAGCAACTACCATCTCTCACTCGGTGTCGACTATCCCAATGCCGCAGACAAACTGAAAACTCAGGCTCCCGATCCTGGGGGAGACATTTTCATCCATGGTTCCTGCGTGACGGTCGGCTGCCTGCCCATGACCAACCCGAAAATCGAGGAAATCTATCTTTATGCAGCCTATGCCCGCAACAGTGGTCAAAGAAGAATTCCCGTCTATATTTTTCCGTTCCGGATGACGCCGGAAAACATGAAAAAATATGAGACCACTTATCGTACTCAGCCCGAACTGCTCGCCTTTTGGCGCAATCTCAGGCAGGGGTACGACAAATTCATCGAAAGCGGCAAGGCGCTTACGGTAAGCGTCACAGATAGCGGCGATTACAGTTTCGGCCCGTAGCCCTGTATCGGGAAATCCACGGTCTGAAGACTACCAGCGTGCCCAAGATCTCGCGGGCAGGGGTGGTATCATCTGTCCCCTTGAAGGAAGTCCTCGACTGCCATTTAGCCGCTGTCTCATCGCCTTATTCGTCCAACCTTGCGCCTGTCCAAGCTAAAACTCGCTGGTTTCAAGACTTTTGTCGATCCGACCACGATACTCGTTCCGGGAAATCTGGTCGGCGTGGTGGGTCCAAACGGCTGTGGCAAATCGAACATCATCGATGCGGTGCGATGGGTGCTGGGGGAGACCCGCGCCTCGGCACTGCGCGGTGAATCCATGCAGGACGTCATTTTCAACGGCTCCACGGCCCGTAAGGCGGTGTCGCGCGCCAGCGTGGAACTGGTCTTCGACAATGCGGACAGCCGTGCCGGGGGTCAATGGGCGCAGTACGCCGAAATCTCCGTGCGGCGTACCCTGGACCGTAGTGGTGAATCCACCTATTACATCAACAATCTCCATGTGCGTCGCCGCGATGTGATTGACCTGTTCCTTGGCACGGGCCTGGGGCCTCGTGCCTACGCGATCATCGAGCAGGGCATGATCTCGCGCATCATCGAGGCGCGTCCGGAAGAAATCCGGGGTTTTCTCGAAGAGGCCGCCGGGGTGACCCGCTACCGGGAACGGCGGCGCGAAACCGAGGGGCGGCTTACTGATGCACGCGACAATCTCGCCCGCCTCGATGACATTCGGCTCGAACTGGGTGAGCGTATCAGTCATCTCGAAGTCCAGGCTACCGCCGCCGAACGCTACCAGACACTGGATGCGGCCCTGCGTGAACGCCAGCAACTGCTCTGGCTCATCAAGCGCAACGAGGCGCGCGCCGGGTTCGATCGCGTGGCGGGGGAACTGCGCGATAGCACTGTCCGCATCGACACCGATAACGCCCGCCTGCAAGAACTGGAGAAGGAGCTCGAAGAGGCAAGAGCCGGACATCTGGCCGCGTCCGAGGCCGTTCATCTCGCGCAGAGCGATTTTTTTGCCGCCGGTGCGGAGGTTTCCAGGCTCGAAGCTGAACTGCAGCACTTGGGCGAAACCCGACAGAGGCTCGAAGCCCGCGTCAGGCAACTCGACACCGACCGCGAGCATTGGCACGCCCGGCGCGAGGCGCTGAATACCGAGCGTACACGCTGGGAAGCTCTGGCCGAGAATGCTGCCGTGCGTGCCGAACAGGCCGAGGCCCGTCACCAGGAAATTTCCGATCGTCAACCGGAACTCGAATCCGCCTGGCGCGCTGCCGATGCTACCGTGACATCGGTGCGGCGCGAACTGTCGGCAGTCGAGCAGCAATTACGGGTGGAAGAAGCCAACCGTGTCCACGCCGGGCGGGCGCTCGACGCGCTCTCCCAGCGCCGTGCGAAGCTCGACTCTGAGCGTGGCGCGATCGAAGGCCCCGATCCGGCGCAGGTTGCTGAGCGTGAGGCGTGGCTCGGTACCTTGCGCGAGCGTTGCGAGGCACTCCAACAGGAACTGGCCGAGGCACAGGCGCTTCAGCCCGCGCTCCAGGAGACGCTCCGGGAGGCGATCGAAGCCGAGAACTCGGTACAGCGCCGCCTCACCGAATGTCGCGCGCGGCACAACGCGCTGTCACAACTCCAGTCCAAAGTTGCCGCACAGGGCGAACTCGACGACTGGCTCACCAGTCACGGTCATGGCGATTTGCCGCCGCTGTGGCGCTCGCTGAAAGTTGAAGCGGGCTGGGAAACCGCAGTGGAAGCCGTGTTGCGCGAACGGCTGGCGGCACGCCTGACGGAAAAGGGTGACCAACTGGTTGCCGATCTTCTCGCTGATCCGCCTCCGGACGCATTAGCGCTTGGTTTTGCAGACATCCTGGAGGAGGAGGCGCTACCCATTCTGTCCGGCCCCGTTGCCTTGAGTGATCTGGTCATTACGGGAGATGCTGCGCAGGATGCCCTGCTTGCCGACTGGCTGCGCGGCTGGTTTGCGGTCGAACAACTTGACGACTGGCTTGACCGGCGCGCTGCGCTGGCTCCCGGCGTGTGCCTGATTACACCACGCGGGCAAGTGTTGAGCCGAGGCATGCTGGCGCACTTCGTCCCCGACAGCCGCACGCACGGGCTCATCGAACGGCAGCGCGAAATTGATGCGCTCATCGAACACCGGCAGGCGCTCGAAGACGAGCTATATAGCGCGCAACAGGCATTGCACGACGCGCAGGATGCCGCCGCCAGGGTGCAGTCCCGGATCGATGCCCTGCGAAGCGAAACCCAGGCAACGCAGGCTGAACGCCACGCCGGGGAAGTCGAAGTCCTCAAACTCGTCCAGGCGGCAAACCGCGCGGAAGAACAACGCTCCCGGCTCGAAGGCGATCTTTCTGAATTGCTGCGCCAGGAAGGGGGCGAGCACGAGCGCCATGCGCAGGCTGAACTCGAACACGCCCGCGCTTCTGAACTGGCCGAACGGCAACGCACGCAACTCGATGCCGCCATTGATGCCCTGCGTGAGCGCGACAGCGCCTTGCGTGACTTGCGTGCACTGGAACAGTCGCTTGCGCACGAACTCCAGGAAGCCCGGTTTTCGGAGCGCGAATGCGCGGGCAAACTCGAAGACAACGTTCACAATCTGCAACTGGCGGGCGAACAGCTGGAAAGAGTCGCCAGCGAACGAAAGGATCGTGAAGCGGAAATCGAAGCCACTGACGACAGCCGCTGTCGGGAAGCCCTGCAAATGGCGCTCGATGTACGCGGCAGCCGCGAAACCGCGCTGGGCGGGCGGCGCGACAT